>JAUWXQ010000044.1 GCA_030616305.1 Hadesarchaea archaeon | reverse complement strand
CGCACGACAAGACAACCGTTTCAAGGAAGGAGAGGCAGTGAGCCTTTACACGGTTGCAAAATTGATCGAAAGTGTCGGCACGAAGAAGGTTTACACTGTCGATATGCACGCCCACAGGGTCGGGGACATTCAAGAGATTTTTAAGGTCCCCGCTCAAAACCTCACTGCAGCGCCCCTCTTGGCCAAATACTTAGCCGATAATTACCAACTCAAGGATCCGGTAATCATCGGGCCGGATGATGAGTCGGAACGATGGGCAAAGGAAGCAGGTGAAGCCCTAGGCGCCGACTGGAATCACATGGTAAAGGAGAGGCTGGGGCCGAAAGAGGTCCATATCAAGCCCCGAACGCAGCTAGAGGTCGAAGGCAGGGATGCTATGGTGATCGATGATATCATCAGCACTGGCGAGACGATGGTGGAAGCTATCAAAATCTTGAAAAAACACGGAGCACGAAAGATTTACGCCGCCTGCATCCACGCGGTCCTCGCAGGGGATGCCCTAGAGAAGGTACGCAAGGCGGGCGCCGAGGACATCTTTGCCACCGACACCATCGAGCACGAGATTAGCAAGGTTTCGGTCGCCCCCATCATCGCAGATGCAATTCATTAGGTTTTAAAATGCAAAGATTGATGTTCGTGCTTTCAGGTGAGCACCCTACACTGCCGATGGCTGAGGCAGTAGCGGCGATCAAAGCCGAGCACCGTGCCTACCGGGTGCTTGAACAACTCAATCAAGTGCTTGTCGCCGAGACCAAGGCAAGCCCGCAGATTCTCGCCTCACGCCTCGCGATGTGCCGCGAGATATGCACCCACCTCTGCACCGCCAGCGCTCGCAAGAAGGACATCCTAGAAGCTGTGGGGAGCTCTGACATCGTCGACCTCATCCCCCACGGAAAAAACTTCGCGGTGCGCCTGAAGCGCGTGCGGAGGAGCTCACCCAGCATCGACACCCTCAAACTGACGAAGACCATCGCGGAGCTCATCAGCACTGAGGTCGAGTTCAAGGTCGACTTAGCCCACCCCGATATCGAGCTCTTGGGAGTGCTGACGGGAGAGCGGTGCGCACTGGGGATAACGACGGCGAATGTGGATCGACGCCAGTTCGCGCGACGCAGGCCCAAGCTCAGGCCGGCCTTCCATCCTAGCACCCTGATGCCCGTGCTCGCCCGCTGCATGGTCAACCTCGCCCGGACCCCTCGAGAAGGCACTTTCCTTGACCCCTTCGCGGGTGTTGGAGGCATCCTGCTCGAGGCCGGGTTAATCGGGGCAAAGGTAATCGGCATCGACATCGACCGCGAGATGATTGATGGGGCACGAAAGAACCTCGAGGCAAACGGCATAACCGACTTCCAGCTCACGGTCGGAGACGCCCGCAAACTGCCAGCGTTGGAGGTTGATGCCGTCGCGACGGACCCACCCTTCGGGCGCCAGGCGACGACAGGGGGTATTGAGCTTAAGGAGCTTTATAAAAAAACGCTGCCCTCAATCGCGGGTGTGCTGAAGCATAAGGGTTACGCGTGCATCACCTCACCTGCCGAGCTTGAACTCGAGGAGTTGGCCTCTGGGGCTGAACTTCAAACGATCGAAAAGCACGAACAAAGAGTGCACCGAAGTTTGACGAGGAGAATTTACGTCTTCAGGAAGAAGTGAAATGAAACTCATCTTTCTCGGAACAGGCGGCAGCATCCCGACGCCCCAGCGGGGCCTTGCAGCGATAGCCCTGAAGCACGAGCGCGAACTCCTGCTCTTCGACTGCGCCGAAGGAACGCAGCGCTCGATGGCCCGGGCGGGGGTCAGCCCGATGCGTCTAGACGCAATTTTCATAACCCACCTTCACGGCGACCACTTTTTGGGTTTGGCAGGGCTCGTACAGACGCTATCGTTGCTGGATCGTGAACGAAAGCTCGAGATATTTTGCCCGAGGGGTGATGGCGAACGCATCGAAAGTTATCTTCAAATCCCCCACTACACCCTGACCTTCGAGCTAGGGGTGCGCGAGCTCGAGCCCGGGGGGGAACTCCGACGCCGAGGCTATCGAATCCTAACCTCCGAGGCCAATCACAACGTCCCGAGTTTAGCCTACGCGCTCGTTGAGGATGAGCGTCCGGGAAAGTTTTACCCTGATAAAGCAATTGCGCTGGGCGTGAAGGCCGGGCCGGATTTCTCGCGCTTGAAGGCGGGTGAAAGCGTCAAACTGCGTGATGGAAGCACCGTCAAGCCCGAGCAGGTGATGGGACCACCCCGCCCCGGGCGAAAAGTGGTGTACACAGGCGATACCCGGCCGAACAAGCGCATCGTCGAACTCGCCCGAAAGGCCGACGTACTCATCCACGACTGCACGCTCGCCGACGAGCTCGCTGAAAAGGCGGCGGAGAGCACCCACTCGACCCCCAGCGAGGCCGCAGAGGTGGCGAAGCAGGCCGACGTCAAGCAGTTGGCCCTCATTCACATCAGCTCGCGCTATGATGATGACGCCGTGCTTCTCGAGCAGGCAAAAAAAATTTTCCCGAACACCGTCGTCGCGCGCGACCTGATGGAGCTAGAAGTTCCACTCAGAAAATAACGGGGCTCAGGTATAGGTTTAGCTCATCTTGAATCGCGTAACCCTCTTTTCGTCATTGCCCCAGTGAAATTCCGAAGGTCATGACATTTGAACCTTTCAGAGCCCCTCATATTCTTAATTTTTCTTTCAATCTTTGTGATACCTCATAAGATTTCTGAATGACTTTCTGCTCATCTAAAGTCGTCATATGTCTTTGCTCCATCACTACCTTACCGTCTATGATGACCGTGTCGACATCGCCCCCGTTCGCGCAGTATACCAAGGAAGCCACAGGATCGTGAACGGGGGCAATATGGGGCTTCTCCATGTCCATGATAACCAGATCAGCCTTTTTGCCAACTTCAAGAGAACCTATCTCGCGCTCCAAACCAAGGGCTCTCGCGCCGTTTATGGTCGCCATCTCCAAAACATCCTGAGCCGTGATAATTGCCGAATCAAGCTTATTCACTTTGTGTAAGCACGCGGCGAACTTCATACTCTCGATTAGGTCTTGGTTGTTATTGCTGGCCGGCCCATCTGTCCCCAAGGCGACGTTGATGCCTGCGTTCCTCATCTCCGGTACGGGAGCCACACCCGACCCCAAGTACATGTTGCTGACGGGATTATGGATGACGTGAACCCCGGCTTGAGCCATGTAATCAATTTCGGCCTCAGAAACCCAAACTGAATGAACAGCGTGATATCTTGGACCGAGGACTCCTAATTCTCTCAAAAGTTCAACATCCGTCTTTCCGTGGGTTTTAACATTCAGCTCTTGGTCCTCCTTGGATTCGCCGGTGTGGGTATGGTACGGCACGCCGAACTCATCAGAGAAATCTTTTGCTTTAACTAACAGCTCCTTTGATGCGTGGCACGGATGCATTGGGGCAATACCTACCATTATTCTTCCTCCCGCCGCGCCTTGCCATTTTTTAACTAGCCGCTCGCAGTCCGAGATAGCATCCTCGGGGGCTTCCCTCATCCACTCTGGAGTATTTATGTCTTTTATTCCCCGCGCGAGGCAGCCCCTTACCCCAGTCTTTATCATGGCTTTGATGACGGAATCGTAATTGCCCCCATATTGATTATCCACCACGCAAGTGTTGCCAGATTTGATGTTTTCCACGCAACCTAGGACCGCAGCTGTATAGATGTCGCCTCTTTTTTTGCTCAAGATGGATATTGCGGGATAAATGACTTTATCCAGCCACCTCAAAAGAGGCATGTCCACGGCTAAATTGCGAAGCAAAACTTGAAACATGTGAGCGTGCGCATTTATAAAACCAGGAAATATTGTTTTCCCTTCTGCATTTATCACTTTTTCTGCTTTGTATTTTTTCTTGACCTTTCCTCTCGGGCCGATGAATTTAATCCTATTACCCTCTATCACCAAAACCCCATTTTTGATTACCTTTCTATCCTTGTCGACGGTTACAATAGTCCCGCCCTTTATGAGAAGGTCTGCCATGCTTTTCCACTTTTAAGTAATTTTCTCGATATTAAAATACGCGCAATTTCTCTTTGCCCCCATAACCCAAGCCCATCCATGTTAGAAGCGGTTGAACTGGTAAGGTTGTCCACCAATAGGATCATTGCCATCATGAGAGAATCAACTGGAGTAAGACCCCTTAATCGGGCGAAGAATGAACATTATTTTTGTTTTTTTATTATACGTGTCGCTTTTTCTCTAAAATTCTTAGGTACCGTCAACTTTTCAAAAGTCCACCCTTTCTTTTTTGTGGCATCTATAATTATTTTTGCCGAAGTGCCCTCGTCGTATGCAGATGGGTCAAGCCTGTTACAAAATACATTTTTAATTACATTAACATCTCTATCTGGTTGCATCCTCGTGGCGATGGCCCAGAGCACTTCTTGCTCGTTATAAATGTCTATATCCTCATCGACCACAACTACAAGCTTTAGGTAGCTGTCGAGCCCCAAGAGCAGCAAGGCCGCGTGGTTTGCTTGTCCCTCATCAATAGGTTCAGAAAGAGAGAGATAAGCGGAAAAATGTGTCCCTGATTTCGGCCAGTTGATGTTTTTTAAATTTGGAAGCGTCTCTCTCATCCTTCTAATAACATGCGCTTCCTTTGACACGTTCCCGAGGAGCAAATGCTCAGAGGAATTTCCTGGAACTATATCTTGATAAATAGCATCTTTTCTAAATGTTATTGCACGCACATTTATGATGTTATTTGTTGATCTACCCGCAGCGTAGCCAGTATATTCACCCAAGGGCCCTTCATTTTCTCTAATGAATGGAGGGATTTCTCCCTCTATCACAATTTCTGAGAAAGCGGGAGCTTCCAAGTCTACCGTTTCACATTTTACAAGTTGAACAGGCTCTTGCATCACTGCCCCTGCAACCTCAAATTCATCAACACCCATTCCAACTTTTGCCGCAGCTGCTAAGAGGATGGATGGATGAGCTCCAATGAAAATGGCGACATCCAAAGGTTGATTTAGCTTCTCGGCCTTTGAATAAATTCTCCACAGATGTCCTCTGGAGTGCAAGCTTGATCTAAATTTATTTTTTCCGACAAGTTGCAATCTGTGATAACTTAAATTTCTGATTCCTGTCTCAGGGTCTTTCGCGACAACCACTCCGGCCGTTACATATTTTCCAGCATCCTGCTCAAAATGTTTGAATATGGGTAATTTATTCAAGTCCACTTCTTTTCCAGTCATTTGCTTTTCTTTAACGGGCCCACCTTCAACGATTTTTGGTTTAATCAATCTTTGCGTTCTTTTGTCCCAAATGGAATAAAACTCATCCACGGTTGATCCAATCGCCAATGCTATTCTCTTTCTCGTTCCAAAAACATTTGTGACAATTGGAAGTGGTGAGCCTTTTACATTTGTGAAAAGTAACATTTGATTTTTCTCTTTTTCAGACTCCGTGGCGATTGCAGTTAGTTCATAGTCAGCTTCCACCTCTTCATCTATTATACGTATTTCATTTGGATAATCATGTTTGATAAAATCTATAAATTTGTGTAGGTCTTTCATCCACCCACCTTAATCTACATTCGATAGAAATGAACAACTAATATCATAAGAACTCATCGGCGCGATTTTAATCCGATGATTTCAGCGATATTGTTCCCCATAATTTTTTCCAAATCTTCTTCCTTCATCTTCATGCCTTGCGGATAGTCCCAAGTCAAGACCTCAAGCATTCTTAACCACACGCCAGGCTCATTTGGTGGGGTATCGGTTCCGAATATCAGCTTCTCTGGACCGAGAAGTTCAGCAAATTCAACAAGCCTAGACTGGAAACACCACCCGGTTTCTACAAAAACGTTGTCGTTCTTCTTGGCAATCCAAGCCGCTTCAAACGTGTAGCTAGCTCCCGTTTGAATGCCAAAATGTGCTAAAATAATCTTTGCATCAGGGAAGCGATCAATTAGTGGATAAAATTGACTCGGTATGCTATATGGTGGATCTCCAGTATGAATTAAGACTGGCACCCTCAGTTTCACTGCTTTTTCTATAGCTGGGAAGATCCAATCGGTAGCCCTATCGGGCCTGTACGCGTGCATGTTGCTGTGGATCTTGAGCATTTTAAATCCATTTTCCTTCACATGCCTCTCAAACTCAGACACGCCCTCTTCCACGCCGAATCTCGGGTTGTAAGTAAAGCACCCAATTAACCTATCGGGGTATTTTTCGACGATTTCCCTTATGTAAGCCATGTAGGTTCTAAACCCATCTCTCCCCCCTGGCATGCCGTTCGTCCAAACGGTGTTGCCTGGGGGTGGTTGAACCAAACTGTAATCGATTCTTCTCTGCTTTCCATTTATCGTAAATGGCCCATCCATCAGCTTTAACAATCTCTCTGCGGTGAAAGGTTCGCCTCCATGTTTCCAAGCCTTGTCGACAACATTGGTAGGGTGGGCATGAATGTCGATAATCAACTCAAGTCCCCCTGTTGGATACCGCTTTCATGGATAAAATCTTTGCGCTGAACGAGGATAATGAATTTATAGAAGAGATGTTACAATAAACTGAGGAAATAAATGGGTCGTCTAGCCAGGAAGATACGTTTAATCCTGATGCCGATTCTATTTTTCGTCGCAATCATTATACTGTGGGAGTTCGCGGTAGACACATTTAACATCCAATCTTTTGTGCTGCCAAAACCTTCCGCGATTGGCGCGATATTGGTCCGGAAGTCGGATATGTATGTAACTCACACGATAGTCACCCTCCGTGAGGCCCTAGGGGGCTTGGCGATAGGCACCATGGCGGGCATAGGTGCCGCTGTAGGAATTTTCTCTTTTAAGCCGTTGCGCGAGACATTGTATCCTATCTTAATCAGTTTGAACACGCTCCCAAAATCCGCTGTTGCCCCTCTCCTGATTCTCTGGTTTGGCGCCGGCACGTTTGCCACTTTACTTGTAGTCGTCTTGATAACGTTCTTTCCAATCCTAATCAACACCCTAGCTGGGTTGGGAGCGGTCGAGCCGGAATTGATTGAACTAGCGAGTTCTCTCAAGGCGACCCGAACGCAAATCATCAGCAAAATAAGGCTCCCCGCTTCTCTTCCCTATTTTTTCGCTGGATTCAAAGTTGCTCTAACTCTGTCGTTCATCGGCGCAGTCATCGGCGAATATGTTGGATCGGATATGGGACTGGGCTACCTTACCATAATTTCGCTTGCCCAATTGAACACAGAACAAATATTTGGAACACTTGTAATACTAGCCTCGATGGGGCTTGCTTTTTATGGTTTAGTAGAATTTTTGGATAGGAGGGTTATCCACTGGCGCGCCAAATAATTTCTGATTTGAGGAGATTGTCATGACAAAGTGGAAAAAAATAGTTGTGAGATTGAGACCCTTAATTCTACTCGCGCTTATATTTGTGGCTTGGGAAGCTGTAGTTGTAGTTCTTAATATACCGGGGTTCAAACTCCCCCGGCCATCATCCATATTCAGCTTCATGGTTGAAAACGCCCAATATCTTCTCCACCATACTGGCCTCACCGTTACCGAGGCCGTTCTTGGGTTTCTCCTAGCTATGGGGGTTAGCATTCCCATAGCAATTGGGATAGTCTTTTCCAAAAACCTAGAAGTTACAGTATTCCCACTGGTAGTGGTCGTGAATGTGCTCCCAAAAATTGCACTCGTCCCCGTTTTCATTGTATGGTTCGGGACTGGTGTGTCAATGAAAGTCCTGATAGTCTTTCTCATAGCATTCTTCCCGCTACTGGTCAATACTGTGCTAGGGCTTAGGGATGTGGATCCGGACTTGGTGGATATAGCTCGCAGTATGGGAGCTAGTACGCGACAGATTTTTACAAAGATAAGGATTCCTCACTCCGTTCCCTATTTATTTACTGGAATGAGGATAGCGATCGTCCTGTCAGTTGTAGGTGCCATCATCGCTGAGTTCGTGGCTGGAACGACAGGGATTGGTTGGTTGATTATCGAGGGCAAAGCAATGTTCAACACTCCCCAAATGTTCGCCGCCTTATTTTCTGCGGCAATTGTAGGCATTGTCCTTTTCCGAATAGTTGTATTGATGGAGAGGAAGCTCATGCCGTGGCGCATACGTGAGGAGGCCACATTGGGGACGTATTAACGGTTCTGGGGGACGCCTTTTTCTTCAAGGGCTATTACTCTCGCCGGTGCTCCATCTGTCCCTTTTAATTTTATCGGCATGCAGATAAGAAACACCCTAGGTTTTTTAATCTCGCCAAGATTGGTGAGCCACTCCATCAGAATTATCCCATGCTCTTTTAAGAACTTATGATGATTGGGATCCCGTTTAGTTCCCTTGGGCCTTGATGTAAGCTGCCCACCTACTTCGCGCGCGCGGATTGGTGAAATATCTGGCCTAAAATCTAAGGCCAAAGCCTTTATCCCCTTACTTATCAACCAATCGCCAGCATCCTCTGATAAATAAATCATTTTTTCCCAGAATTCTCTGGTGCCCCATGCCCGATTAGTCCATCCAGTCCTAATTATGACTATATCTCCAGGTTTAACATTGACACCCGATGCCTCCAAGTCTGCTGCTGTGACAGCCTCGCTAGGCTTTTTATGCATCACGTCGATTACAACAGCCTCACCAATTAGTCGTTCCAACGGGACCTCATCATTTGCTAGCCCATTTTTATCGAAATGTTTTGGTGCATCGTAATGGGTGAAGCTTTGAGTAGTCGTTTCAATATAATTGACAAAAACCCCATGCTTCTCAATCGTTTCTATGGCCTCAATTTTAGTGGGTGGCTCTTTTGCTCCTTTTACGAGCTTTCTGGGAAATTGAATCCAAGCATCGGCTGGGACTACTGTCAAAGTAAGATCAATTATTCTGAACTTGGCTAAATCAATCATCGCATTTCCCCTTTAT
>JAUWXQ010000029.1 GCA_030616305.1 Hadesarchaea archaeon | reverse complement strand
CTTCCCCACGACCCGCTGTCCGGGCTTGAAGGGATTCGGCTTCACCCGGTGCAGGATGACATCTCCGGCCTTAACGGCACCCAGCACCTCTGCCTTGTTCCTTCTATACTCAAGCGAGCCAACATCGCTCGGCTGTCCTCCGCCTTCAGGGTAGAAGACGGTCTGGTCGAGCACGACATAATCATCGAAACTTCGTAGCACTCGCGCCCTGAACTCCCGCGCATATGGGTCTTTGTAGTAAAGCACTTTGGTGGGGGAAAGGCGGCCGATTTTTTCCTTTGAGACGGGAGCCGAGGGTACTGGCACATGTCTTGCTCGGCTGTGGGACTTTGCGACCTTGATGTAAAAGTCCTCGGGAACATCCACCTGCACACCCACCTTACCAGCGACCTCCTTCACGATGTCGGGAGTTAACCCGTGGCTGTCGTAAAGCTCGATGAGATTCTCGTGGGGTAAGGACTCGCCTTTGGCACGGAGTTCTTCCGCCATTCGCTCCACCATCCTGCTCCCCCGTGAAATCGCATCTCGGTAACGTCGCTCTTCCATCTCGACTACCTCTAGGATGTAACCCTTTCGCTCGCTAAGCTCGGAGAACTGTGGTTTCAGTTGATTGAGCTCGACCGCCATGAGTTCAGCGAGTGGTGTTTTCATGTCTAGCTTCCGCATCAGCCCCAACGTGCGCCGGAGGACGCTGCGCGCCAAGTAGCCCTCCCGAACGTTGCTTGGGGTTATCCCGTCGCCGAACATGAACGCCAGACATCGCAGGTGGTCGGCGATCGCATAAACGGCTTCGAGAGGAACCAACAACTTGTCAAGCTTCCCCACGCTCAACCCCGTTCGCGAGGCCACTTTGGACCTGAGCATCTGGAGGTCACGACCAGTCTCGATGTCGATCAGTCCGGCCAGCTTAGAGTTTTCGCGGAGCACCTCCTCGGGGGGCATGTCCACGCCCGCCAGCTTGCGGAGGTGCTCAACCATGGGGGCGAAAATCGCCTCGTAGCTCGAAGCCGTTCCTTGCGAGAGCCATGCAAGACGCTCGATTCCATAGCCGGTGTCGACGATTTTTAGAGGAAGTGGTGAATACTTTCCGTTCTTGCTCACATATTGCATGAAGACCAGCGTCGCGAGCTCAAGCCCGCGCACGTTCACTTCGAAATCCTCTCCCGCGTTTCCTCCACCTTCCCAGAAGTCCTGGATGTAGGAAATTTCACCGGGATTTATTCCAAGCTCCTTCGTCAAAAACTCGTGGCACAGCGCGACTGTCTCATCGTTCCAGTAAACCCGTTTGCGACGGGAGTTGAAAGCGTGATGGCCGCCCATGAAGAAAAGGGTGAAGTGACGTCCCGAGCGCCCGACGTTATCTATGTCTTTCAGGCGGATACTGGGCTGGCTCACGACGAGGGGGTTCGCAGGAGGTGGCACCTGCCCGCTCGTGACCCAAGGTTGAAAATCAGCGATCGAGGCGATGGTGAGGAAGATATCGTCGCGCCATCGGGCCACCACAGGGTATCGGTCAATTACCTTATGTTTTCGCTGTTTGAAAAATTTTAGGAATGACCGCTCCATCTCGGCAAGCGAATATTTCCGCTTCGTGGGAGGGTGACCTATGAAAGCGTACTTGTCGCAAGGGGTGTCACCACACGAGCTTCGCTTGGGGTCGAGTGTCCAGAAAATCCGCTCGCAACGCTTGCATTTTTTTCGTACGAAGCCTTCACGTTTGAACAGATTCACTTGGTAGATGTCTCTCAATGCGCTCACCTCGCCAAGCAAATATTGGGGACGAAGTTAAAAGTCTTCGCTGAACTTGTGGCTAGGATTGCGCAAAATAGATCCAAGAATGAATTTTGACTCTATCCAAACAGCGCGCCTAGCCCGGCCAAGGCTTCCTCGTCCTTCTCTTCTTCGACTTTCTTCTCTTCCTTCTTCTCCTCGGCCTTCTCTGGAGCCGCTGCAGCCGCAGGTGCAGCCACCGCTGGAACGGCCGCACTCTTGATAGCCTCGTCGATGTTCACTCCCTCGAGCGCAGCCACCATAGCTTTCACTCTGGCCTCGTCAACCTGCAATCCCGCTGCCTTCAAGACATTCGCTAACCCTGCTTCGTCCACCTTCTTTCCGGCAGCATGCAGCACCATGGATGCGTACACGTATTCCATTTACTATACCCTCCATCTTTTGAACATTACACCTTGACCTGTTATTTACCCTACCTTTTATCCCTCTTTAGGCTTTTCCTCTGGCGGCTTCTCTTCAGCCTTTGCTTCGGGCTTGGCCTCCGGTGCCTCCGCTTTTTCCGCCCCTGGTTTTTCTGGCTTTGTTTCCTCAGCCTTTTCGGGCTTGGGCTCCTCTTTGGGTTTTTCCTCCAGCTTGGGCTCTGCGGGTGGCGCCACCCCTAACATCGTCCTCAGCTCCTCGTCCAGCGCGTGCGGGTCCTTCGTGCCCACGGCTACCGCAAGACCCAGCATCTCTGCGCGGGAGCGGGCGAGGAGTACGGGCATGACTTGGGGGACCGGCAGGTGGGCATTCAGCGCCAAGTTCTGGGCAGAGACGCTCGCCTTCACGATCATCAAGGTTATGGTCATTGAGGTCGGGTAGTTCACGTTCAGCGCGAGGTTCAAAGCACTCACGCTTGCCTCGTGGAATTGTGCGATGACCTGCTTTTCATCTATCTCTAGCACCTCGCCGGAAACCATCATGCCGTCCTCGTAAGCAGCGCGTAGCTTCATCCCCAGCTCGAGCGGCATGATCCCAAACTTAGCGAGAATGTCGGAAATTTCCTTAGATATCACATCGCCCTCCTTCAAGAGCGGACAATCCTGGAGGATAACGACTTTTCCTGCCTGAATTCTAGCCTTGATTCCCACGCGCTGGAGCTCCGCGACCACGGGGCCGGGTGCAAAATCTGTCTCCCCTGCAGGGATGATGATATCACTGAGGGATTTGGAGCCGGGCTTCGCTGGAGCACTGATCCTGTTATCGCGGAGAAACTTGCTGAGCCTGAAGGGATTCATCTTCGAAAAAATTAATGCAGATTGCCCGATGAGGAAGTTGGCAAGCTCGCTGAGTTTTGGGTCCTTCTCTGCGACCCTCTTGAGGGCGAGCAACATGAGCGTGTTCTTTGACACTATAATCTCCGCCTCGCCCCTTAGCTTCTGGCGAACTTGCTGGAACTGCAATGCTGGGAGTTCCGAGATATCGAGTATCCCCACGACGGGATAATGACCGAGGAGTTCAAGTAGCTCATCCACGACTTCCTGCTTCCAAGGAGCTACCCGCTCCGCTTTGGTAGTAGCCATAATTTTCACGTCTCCAACTTAACCGGTTTTCCCATCGTAGTCTTGATTTGAACAGCACGGATATTTCCTGTGCCCTCCCCTAGCCTGTGTTCGACTGTTTCAAGCACCGCCCGCGCGTTCGCCGCGAGCTGCTCATCGCTCATGCTCTCGACCCCGATCTTGGCGTGGAGGGCGGCTTGGTCTTTGGTCATCATCCGCACGGTTTGCTTCATGCGCTCAATTAGGGGTCCGGGGTTCGCCGTAGGGGGGATTGGTTTCGGCATCTTCCCTCTCGGTCCAAGCACCGGTCCAAGCGCCTTACCTATTATCACCATGATGTCTGCTTGAGCAATGAAGAAATCATATTCCGCCGCCAGCTTTTTCGCCCGTTTCCGTTCTCGCCCCAGTGCCTCTACATCATGACGACCAAGCACTAAGTCCGCGCCTGCCTGCCGCGCTCGGTGCGCCAGCTCCCCGTCGGCGAAGACCAAGACTTTTTTAGGCTCCCCAACTTGATGAGGCAACACCACATCTTCCCTGATCCGCCCCTCTGGTTTCTTTGGATCGAGGCCCTCCAGAGTGATCAACAAGTCGATACTCTGCTCAAACTTGCGCTTGGGGCTCGCCTCGCGCATCTGCTTGACCGCACTTATTAAGTTTTCAGCTGTTACCGGCATATCACTTCAGCTCCGCGTCATGTTTTCCTTCTGCGATTTCCCGCTGTACCTCGCGCGGATCCCTACCCTCCACTGTCGCGCCGAGGCTGACGCATGTTCCCAATACCTCCACCACGGCCGTCTTGACGTTCTTGGCAAAGGTACCTCCTGACTTCAACTTAGCTATGTTGACCGCTTGGGCAAGACTGAGATTCCCCACCACCTCGGTGCCAGAGGTCTTTGCGCCTTTCTCCACCCCTAGCTCCTTCTTGATGAGGGCGGCGACGGGAGGTGAACCAACCTCGATTTCGAATTGTCGGTTCTTATCCACCACTACGGTGACCGGGACCTTCATGCCTGAAAATGAGGCCGTCTTCTCGTTTATCTTGGCGACGACTTGTCCAACGTTGACCCCAAGTGGACCTAGCGCGGGTCCTAGCGGTGGGCCAGCGGACGCCTTTCCCCCCTCTACTAGCACCTTGACTCTAGATTTCATATTGGTCACCCTAATCGAGCGGGCGCAATTCCCTCAAGAGTAGGTGATAGACGCTAAAAAGAGCTGTGGTCAGGCCTGCTGCTCCAGAACTTCAAGCTTGCCGTAGATGCCGGCGCTCACATGGACCTCGTTGCGGAAGAGCCTTGCGTAGCCGTTGGTGATTTTGATTTTGTTGCCCACTTTGACGCGGTCTATGTCGGCGTCCCACAGTGAGATTTTTATTTTACCAGTGTCATCCTCCGCTATTGCCGTCGTCACTCTGCCCTCCCGACCGTCCCTACGGGTATAGGTGCGGGGCTCTTCTAGCTCAACCACTTTCAGTTCTAGGTCAATGCGCCGCATGTCTGGTCCCACATCGCTTACCTTCACTTTGCCTCCTCCTCCTTTTTCTGAATGACCTTGACGGAGTCGCCGCGGGTGGTAACGGGAATCGGGACCGTTGCCTCAAAGAGCTCGACGGTTATTTCCTCCTTTCCCTCATCCAGCCTTATTACCCTCGCGCGCTCCCCACGGAAGGGTCCTGAAACCATCTCTACGATATCCCCAATCTCCATGCCAGCGATGGCGGGCTTCGGGACTAAGAATTGCTCTATTTGATCCATCGGAACTTCTCCAGCAACCATGCCCTTTGCATGCTTGATTCCGACGCGCGCGCGCTCCACGCTCGATTTCCCTACCGCTTCGACAAACACATAGCCCCTTATTCCTGGCGGCGACAAAACCGTTTTTATCGGCAGTTGAAAATTCTCGGCTCTCGTCACAATCATATCGGTCGTGTTTTTTTCTTGACCAATTGTCGTTCGGATGGCGAAGATTGCTGGCTTTTGGACTTCTTCCACCTAACCCACCTCAAATGGATGTAAAAATCTCTTGGATGATGTAGCTGACAAACATCACAACGAAGCCGACGAAGCCCACGAGCAAGATGCCAAGCCCGGTGATCTTAGCCACCTGTAGGTACTCGTTTTTGTCCGGCTTTTTCGCTACCTGCAACACGCGCCTGCAGTTTTGGAAGAACTTCCGCATCTAAAGAGACTCCAAGCCAAGTTCGACGGGCTCGCCCTTTCTCGGAGGCCTCTCACCAGGACCTAACACATAGGGCGAGTGGACTCCCGAAAGTACTACCATCACCCGCACCGTGTTCTTCATGTCCTCAGCTATCTGTGCGCCCCATATAATTTGGGCTTCGGAGTCGAGAGATTCCGAAACGCGGGAAACTATTTTCTCTGCCTCCTCAAGGGTCATGTCCGGGCTCCCCATAACATTCACGAGGGCACCTTTAGCGCCTGTGATATCCACATCAAGCAGCGGACTGTTGAGGGCCTCCTCCACCGCCTCCACAGAGCGGTCGGAAGTATCGGACTCCCCTATCCCAATCATGGCAACGCCTCCGTTCTGGAGCACCGCGCGCACGTCAGCGAAGTCGAGGTTGATTAGCCCGGGTTTGGTTATCATCTCAGTTACTCCCTTGATTGCGTCCATCAACAGCTGGTCCGCGACCTTGAACGCAGCGCCTACAGGCAGATCGGGGGCAAGCTGAAGCAATTTGTCGTTTGGTATCACTATTACGGTGTCGGTGACTGCTCGAAGGCGCTCGAGTCCCTGCTCGGCATTTAGTCTCCGCCGAGTCCCTTCGACCGTGAACGGAAGCGTCACGACGCCGACGGTCAGCGCACCGAGCTTCTTAGCGATCTCGGCTACAACGGGAGCCGCGCCGGTCCCTGTCCCTCCGCCTAGACCGCATGTCACGAAAACCAAATCGACACCATATACGTTGTCCTTTATCACTGACTCATCCTCTCTGGCTGCGGCCTCGCCTTTCCCAGGGTCGTTGCCGGCACCTAAGCCACCTGTGATGTCACGTCCAATCAGAACCTTTCGGTCGGAGGTCGTGTAGAGAAGATCCTGAGCATCCGTGTTTATGGCTATCGTCTCGGCGCCTTGGATGCCGACCCCCATCATGCGGGAAAGCGTGTTGCAGCCAGCACCGCCACAGCCCACGGTGAGGATTCTCGCCTTTGCCTGTTGAAGAACTTGCTCAAGCTCTTCGGTGCTGAGAGTCCTTGCTGGCACTCCAAGTTTTGTGGGAGTCTCAATCCCCGGTTTCGTCAGTGAAAAACCCGTCTCAGGAGTAAATACGGCATTTTCAGCATTTCTCAACCGAATCCCTTCCCATTGCCTACGTGATGAATTTCTTCCGAGTCGATTTAAATCTTTTCCTCACTCAAAATTTTCCCTGCACGCGCAGCTCGGACGCCAAGTCCGGCCGCGATCCGCTGGCAAAACATTCGTTGTTCCCTGCTCATCCCCTTCCAGTCCATCACGAGCAGCTTCACCCCGCCGCTTGTGCAGAGAATCGCTCGCTCGATGAGCTTTTCATCGAAACTCGAGTACTTCGGGAGGATATGTCCCACCGCGACACCTGTGTGGAGAGTAATCTCGGTGTGGCGGGGCGCATAATGTGGCCCCCCAAAGCCCACCGCATTTGTACACTTCGCAGGTGAAGTCGCTGCCACCATTATCGCCCGCGCCACTGCTTCGCCAGCTTTCTTGTTCTGCCACTCGTCCGGCGTGCTGCCTATCTCAACAAAAGTTATCGGAACATCGAGTTTTGTCGGGCCGTGGTGGGTGGCCTCCAAAGAAACCTCGTGGGGAAGTCCAAATTCGTCGCGCGCCGAGACTAATTCTTGTAAAGCTGATTTGATTGTCGGGGGAGAGGCCACTGCAAACTCCTGCCTTTCGAGTTCCCCTGGCACATGTACGGTAAGCGATGCCCTGCCCGCCTTACTCGCGTGTCTTGATGCGACTATTACCTCGTCGGCGTCAAAGGGTGGTGTGGTAATTTGAGTCACTTCATGGGCGACTCTCACCAATAACACATTTCCACAGATGTACGCATTCGGTAAAGTGTGATATTTTTCGAAATCGTAAAGCTCCAGCAAACATGCCACGATGTTTAGGGCGGCTGGGTCTTGGGTGGATGCTAGGATCAGCTTCATCACCAGCAACTATCACTGGGGGCAAAAATAGATGGTGGGCCCGGAGGGATTCGGACCCTCGATCTTCGCCATGTCAAGGCGATGTCATAACCACTAGACCACGGGCCCGATTAGAATTGAGCTGAATCAGTATAAAATCCCACTCGATTCAGAATGGTGGACCGGGCGGGATTTGAACCCGCGACCTCCCGCAATTTGGTTGATTACCCAACTGCCAAGCGGACGATCATACCGGACTGATCTACCGGCCCACCGAGAAAATGTTGCTGTGCGAACTTAAGAGATTTTGTGCTTTTCAAATATTTGACACTTTCAAGGCTAAGCATTGATTATCGGAGCCGCAACCTCTGAGTCGTCTTGACCTTCCAGTTATAACGCTTGATGCGGCGCGACCTGCCATAGCCGCATGCCGCGCAAACACCTTGCTGGGCGTGGTAGGCGCGCCTCCCACACCGTCGACAACGGATATGTACTACCTTGTGACGCTTGCCCATCGAAGGAGTGCCCTTGACCATTTCCGTCACTCAGCTGGCGAAATGAAAACGACGCTATCGCCTCGGATCACCATGGTCCCGTAACGCCTGCTCGCTTCCCCGCCTTGAATCTCCTCAGCTTCCTCGAGCACGATGTTCACGTGCACATCGAAGCCGCTCAGTTTCCCGCGAAGTTCTCGTCCGCCCTTGAGCCCCACGAGCACGGAGGAGCCCAATGCGCGGTTCAGCACATCGAGTGGTCGCTGCGCCATGAAATCACCAACTTCTCTCCAGCCGCGTATTTAAGCGTATCGAGCTCACTTTTTGTCGGTGCCAATGAAACGACGCTATTGGTTGAGAAAGGATGAAACCAAACAACTGGTGCACGATGCTGAGAGGTTCGGGAGTGATGTCAGTAAGCTCTTAAAAAGAGGAGCCGAGCTGCTAGAACTCGAAGACGGTAAAGCAATTATCCTTGTGGGAGGAAGAGGGCTCTTTATCAGGGGTCGTGATGGACTCTTTCCGGCCCTGACTGCGGTCGACTTACTCCAGCTTCGGCGAGTGGTCATCGACATGGGCGCGGTGCCGCATGTGGCAAATGGTGCAGATATCATGGGGCCTGGTGTCGTCTCGGCCGATGGGGGAATCAAGGCCGGAGATGCCGTTGCTGTGGTTGATGAGCGCCACGGGAAGCCTCTTGCCGTCGGGCTAGCGCTCGTCCCGGGGAGCGAAATGAGGGCCCCGAAAGGAAAGGTCGTCAAAAATGTTCACCATGTGGGAGACAAAGCATGGCGATTCTTCCAAGAAAAGGTTAAATAGTTTTAATGCCACTTACTGTTAGCTAAGGTGGTTGTTTGAGGTCGTTGAAACGGGTATTTGGGGGCCCGAAAGTAGGGACAGATGTTACTCAAGAGGTGCCAATCATGGAAATCGAAGATGTACATAGCGCCAGAGCTACCAGCGAACTCGAACCTATCTATGTAAAAAGCATGGAATTACGCAGTTTGATCGATGTCCAAGAAGTTGCAGATGAGCTTCGAATCGGCAACATAATGGTCCTTGAAATCAGCACCCTCATGAACCAGGACCCAGACGAGCTAAAACGAGCGATTGACCAGCTCAAGGGAATCTGTCAAGCCATAGGCGGCGATGTCGGGCGTCTGACGGAATCAAAAGTCATCGCGACTCCGAGATTCGTTAACATCCAGTTTAAAAGGGCCTGAAACTAGCTTTGGTGAACTTATGCTGAAGAGGGAGTTTGTACTCCCTAGTGAACGCTGCCCAATTTGCGGATCCAAAAATACTTTTCAGGTGAGGGGAAGGATTGACAACATCCCCTACTTTGGCGAAACACTGGAAACCACCGTGACCTGTAGCAACTGTAAATTCAAACATGCAGACGTGATGCATTTAGAGGAACACGAACCCATGCACCATGAGTTTCCAATCGCTTCCGAAGACGACATGATGGTCCGAGTGGTGAGGTCGAGTACTGGAACGATAAAAGTGCCTGAACTTGGTGTGACGGTGAAGCCTTGTTCAGCAAGCGAGGGTTATGTCTCAAACATCGAAGGTGTGCTCGACCGCATTGAGAAAGCAATTAGATTAGCTATCGCGCAGACGGGTCCGGTCAGACGCCGCCGCGGAGAGGCTAAACTCAAGAAACTTGAAGATATCCGACGTGGAAAGGGCAAGGCTACGTTCATCGTGATGGACCCCTTTGGCCACAGCGCGATTGCCGACAAGCAAGCGAAAAAGCGGAGGCTCACAAAAAAAGAGTTGGCCAAGCTCAAGGCTGAACTCTAACGAAACCTGAGCGTTTCGAGATTCGACATCGCCCTCGTTTCAACTCTGAATAGTTTGTGTAATGCGCTTGACAGATCCACACAATTGTTTTCATCACCGTGGATGGTCACAATCCGCTGCAGCGTGGATGATATCCTACGCACGTGGTTTAAAAGTTGAGCGCGATCAGAGTGTCCGCTGAAACCCTCTATCGTCTTGATCTCCATGTTAATCTTTACCTCTTCCACCCTGCCCTGTCCACTCCTCAAGGGGACCTCGTTCCATCCCTTTTGAATGCGACGACCGAAAGAACCTTCAGCCTGATATCCCACAAAGACCAATGTATTACGGGAATCGGGGGCCAGCTGTTTGAAATACTCGAGGACTGGTCCTCCTGTCATCATGCCGGCAGTCGAAATAATTACTCCTGGCTCTCCGTCTATTACCTTGGCCCGCTGGTCGGGACCGGAAACCTTTGTAAACATGTCGGAGAGGAAAGGATTCTCATCTGCCCTGAATATCAACTCGCGCAAATCCTGTGAGAGGTACTCAGGGTAGGCCGTATGGATGGCAGTCGCTTCCAATATCATACCATCTAGGTAAACGGGTATACCCTCAAGGATCCCTTTTCGCTTGTAGTCCTCCAACAAAACCATTATCTCCTGCGACCGACCCACTGCGAACGCTGGGATCAGGACCTTTCCACCACGAGCAATCGTTTCTGTGATGAGTCGGATGAAATCTTTTTCGGCATCTGTGCGGTAGGGCTGAATATTGTCGGCTCCACCATAGGTGCTCTCAATGATCAATGTCTCCACGCGAGGGAAGGCATAGGCTGCGGGTGAGAAAAGGCGCGTACGATCGAATTTGACGTCACCGGTGTAGACGATGTTGTAGAGTCCCTCACCAATGTGAAAGTGCAGCATTGAGGAACCGAGGATGTGCCCGGCGTTGTACAGAGTTACCCGAACATCTGGGGCGATATCTGTGACATCACCGTAGCCCAGTGGGATGCAGTGGGAGAGGAAGGTGCTGATGTCGCGCTTGTTGTAAGGCAGAGGTTTGTCCTCTCGCCCCGCTATCTCTACGTAGTCCATCAGCAAGAGCACTGCGAGATCGCGAGTGGCCGGTGTGCAGTAAACAGGCCCTTCAAAACCGTACTTGAAAAGGTACGGCACGAAACCGGAGTGATCTAGGTGGGCGTGTGAAACTATAACGGCATCCAGTTCAGGCAATCTCACTTCAGGTGCTCCAAGGTAGGGAAAAGCTCGGTCCTCGGACGCCACATTCACGCCGCAGTCTATCATCACCTTACTCTCAGGGGTTTGTAACAGGAAGCAGGACCGACCGACCTCGCGAGCACCGCCGAGTGCAGTGAAGCGTACCCAATCGCCCTTGGCCTTTTTTTCCCGATGGATGCGACGACCAATCTTCCTCAGGATATTGCGCCTCTCAGACCCGGCGTGAATCATGGAAAGACGGATGTTTCTCACGAGGTTTGACTTGATTGGGGGGGCCCGGACCACGCGGGGCGTCCAGCTGATCTTGTGCATCAGCTCTCGGAGAAGGTTCCCGCCTTTTCCTATCGCTATTCCCGGCTTCTCCGCCTCGATAGTGACCTCACCGATGTCCTCGCTGAAGATGACATCAGTTATCCCTGCCTCTACAGGGACGAGTTTTCTGATCTGCTTCTCCGCTTCCTCCTTCTTAGTCAAAATAGATGGGTCTGGACGGAGGATTATCCGTTTTCTAATCTTCCGTGCCAGCTCCTTTATCATCTCACCGTTTTCCATCAGAAGATCCAGATTCTTGCAGTAGAGCACCACTTTTGGGCCCTCGAAGTCGATGTCCGAGACTGCAGCGGCGAAAGGCGTTTCCTCTCGGACTATGCGCTTTATTTCCTTCAGTAATTCTTCCGCAGCCATGCGACCAACTTGTTTTTCAAATGACTAAGCTAGCTTTTTTATTTCCTCGGGCGTTAGCTCGGCATACCCCTTCTTAGTTACCGTTGCCACCATTACCTCGTTGCCGGTAGCGATGTCCCGTTTCATGGCAGTTTTCAGGGCCTTAACCGCTATGGGTATAACCTCATGAACCTTCATGCCCTCTTTGAACTCCGTCTCAAGCACCCCATAAGCAACAGGGGAACCAGACCCCGTCGCGAGCATGTTTTCCTCAGCCGAGCCTCCGTCCATGCCTACGAAAAATAACCTCGGGCCCCCTGCATCCACGCCGCCCACAAGGAGATGAGCAATATATGGAAAGAAGCTATACGCGTTCATCAAGTTTCCCACAAGTCTGGCGCACGCGCCCACATCCATCGGGACACCCTCACGCATCACATAGTAGCCGGCTTCAGCCCGCATCACATCCACCAAACGCTGGGTGTCGGCCACGCCTCCTGCCGTGGTGAAGGCGATGTTATCCGTTATCTTGTAGACCTTCCGGGCTTTCTTGCTCGCTACCTCGTAACCCATGGTGGCACGGGTATCGGTGGCGAAGACTACTCCGTCTTCACACACGAGCCCAACCGTTGTCGTACCCTCAAGGTATTTTAGCCTCTGGTTTTTCAATCCAATACCCTCGCCTGAAAAACGCTGCATTAAAAGCAGCAATTTAGAGCTGGGGTTAGTCGTATTTAAAGTTTATCTGCTAACAGGAGAGCGGTGCGTGATTGAAGGAACCTAAATGCATCGAACTCCCACGCGAGGTATGGATGGGCCCCCAAGTAATCACCCAAGTGGCTGATGTCTGTAGTCGGCTCTGCTCAGGAAGGCGGGCCTT
>JAUWXQ010000024.1 GCA_030616305.1 Hadesarchaea archaeon | reverse complement strand
TGCCTACCTGTAGAGTTTCAATCCAATTAGTTGCGGTAAGACTTAGGAAGCATTGATTTAGCTCAGTCATGCAGAGGAACACAAATTATCCCTTTACGAATTCCATGCTCATACCTCGTTTTATGCGCTCCGAGAAGATGAGGTACATGATGATCAATGGAAGCGCGGAAAGGAATACCCCTGCTGCAAAGACGCCGAAGTGCATTTCTACAGTTGTGGCTGAAAATCTCGTGAGCATCAGTGGCAGAGTAAATAGCCCGGGGTCCTGAAGCATGATTAATGCTAGCAAAAATTCGCTCCATATCCATATTATTTGCAGAATTACTATCGTGAATAGAGCAGGGAAAGCCTGAGGCAACATTACTTTCCAATATGTTTGAAAAGGTGATAACCCGTCTACTTTCGCAGAATCATCCAACGCTCGTGGTATAGCCCCAAAATAAGTCCACATGAGTAAAATTGAAAATGGCATCGCTCCCGCAACGTATGGGAAAATTAAAGCCCAATGGGTATTGACTAAACCTAGAGTCATCATAAGGTGTAACATCGCAACTATGGCTGGACCTCCGACGAACATCCCCGCCATAAAAAAATAAAAAATAAATTTTCTGCCTCGAAATTCTAACCTAGCGAGGGAATATGCAGCCATTGGTGCGATCAGAGCTACGATCGTCACCGTGGTAGAGACCACTATCACACTATTTTTAAAACCGGTGCCGATGCTGAATTCCCCCCAGTCTGCCTCCGGGTTCAATGCCTCCGGATAATTCGACCATTGAGGATCTTGCGGGAGAGCGAGCGGATCATCATAAACTTCTGTGCTTGTTTTCAGTGAATTCATGAAGAGCAGCCCAAGTGGTATCAAAATAGCCAATGAGAACGATATGAGGAAGATATACGAAATCGTCCGCTTGGTCCTCCTGCTTAGTGTACTTGGTTTTTTATTTCTCAAGGCTACACCCCATCACACCTTTATGCGCATAGCTCTCAGCTGAATTATCACGATAAAAAGACAGATGAAGAAACAAGCGACCCCTATAGTACATGCATATCCCCAATGGTCGCGCAACATTTCTGTGACCAAGAGAGTGGAAGTTATATGAACCTCGCTTCCTGGTCCGCCCGTGAGAATCCAAAGAAGATCAAAAGCTTTGAATGTACCGGATATGCACATGATCGAAGCAAGCACGATGACCTTCTTCAGATGGGGTACAACCACCCGTCTAATAGTCTGAAATCCAGATAAACCGTCTACCTTCGCGGAATCGAATACAGACGAGGGGATACTCTTCATGGCTGATGTGAAAATTACCACATATAATCCAATGTATATCCAATTTGTAGTCAGGATAACCGAAAGCAGAGGTGCATCCATCAACCAATTAGTCTGGGCGACCCCAACAAATCCAAGAACCCTGTTCAATGCGCCAACATTAAGATCATAGATCATATATTGCCACGTTAAGGCCAAAGCGGCCAACGATATCATCATGGGGAGGAAAGCTATGATTGAAAATGTCCTAGCGCCTTTTATTTTTCCATGCAAAAGGACAGCGATTACAAGTGCTATGGGGATCTGAATAAAAATTGACTGAATACCTATGATGAAAGTACGCTCCAGCGCTCCCATCGGGCGCCCTATCAAACCCCCTATGAAGAGTCCCACCATCAACCCTATGAGGAACCCCACAGTCCCCCCCTTGATGAGCTCCCGTTTCCCTTTGATGAGGAGCACCGCCATCCCCAAGAGGGACCCCGCCACTCCCCACAGGATGGAAGTGAACCACAGCTGCCAAGACCAGAACGCCGGGTCGACGAAAAGTCTTCCAAAATTACCAAACCCTACAAATGCTTCGGGCCCCATTTCGGTCCATCTATAAAGGCTTATGTGAAACACGTCAATGTTCGGATATATGAAAAAAATAATGAAAAATGCGAGTGCAGGAAGCAAAAATAGGTAGGGAGTTAATTTTTTCTCCGGCATGGGTTCATCCTATTCAATCACCTATTATCGGAGTATAAACTTCATCCAAAAGTTATCGGCAATTTGCCTTCTTGTTGTAGTTGGTTAGCGATGCTTTCATGCTCGTCTCCCACCCGTTCGGGCGTCCACCCCCCAGTAGGCTTGAACAATCGATTCATAAGGATTAGGTGTTCCAACGCAAAGGCTTTTGGGGAATATTGATCCCAAGGCATCTGGAGGTAGCTTGTGTTGTTTAATTCATCAATCTGTTTTTCTATAATTGGATCGTAGGTCCCAGATGGTACCTCATAACCACCGCCAACTCGAGAGTCAAAGACGAGGATATCACCAACAACCTCCAAGAAGTCGTTTATCGCCTCCTCAGTACCATGAAGTCTCAATAATTGGAATGCTTCCTCTTTATGCTCTGACACTTCTGACACGCATAAATAATCCTGAACTGTTCCCACAAGCATACTTGAATCACCCGCTCCACCAGGCACGGTTGGAAATCTTATGATATCTAGAGGGAAATCTGGTAGCCCTAATTGCTGCACGCGAAGTCTCAACGTGCTCACCATCCACGAGCCCTGCAAATACATTGCTGCCTGGTTATCGAGATAAAAGAGGCGTTCCGCTACACCGTACCCAGCATTAATGAAACCCGGTTGAAATGCGTCAACAAGCTCTCGGCATTTTTCGCCAGCTTCTATAAACACGCTGTCGGTGAAGGAATAACCGGGCTCACGGTTAAGGGTTTTGGTGAAATAGTCAGAACCCCCGATTCGATCGACGAGGTACATATAGTAAAAGGAAAGTTGCCATTCTTCTCCCCCTGAGACCACTAGCGGATATATGTCTTCGCCCTCAGAATTCTTTTTGCCCTTGAAATTCTCAATTGCACTCATGAACTCATCCCAAGTCCAAACCTCACCATTTTCCACATCCGGAATTTCCACACCGCATGCATCGAAAATCGAACGGTTGATAAACATGTGTACAACTCCTATAGTGTACGGCAACCCGTAGTGTCTGTTGTCCCAAGTGCTGTTCCAAAGTAACCTGTCTCGATTTTCGGGAGGGAGCAAGTTTAAAGCCCAATTCTCATTCAACAAATCAGTCAGGTCCGCGACTTTTCCTGCATCAACGTAGCCTTTGAGAACTCCGCCGCCCCAAGAATGCCACACACCCGGCGGATAGTCTCCTGCCAGAGTAATTCCTATCGCCGTCTTGAAATCGTCATTGCCATAGTCCACTTTTACCAAGTCGATGTTTTCCCCGTAAAGCGCTTCATACATACTTTCTACTTGACGATGCCACGACACATGGGTGGGGCTTCCTGCATGAGGGGTCCACCAATATAACTTTGGCTTTCCTCCTCCCATCAAAAACTGGGCGGCTATCACCACGCCAATTACTGCTATCACTGCCAACAACAACTTTTTCTTTTCCACATGAATCGATGCTAATTTATTTTCCTATTTAATATTGTTTTCCTTCTCGATTTTGGTTTGATTTTGAGATAAAGTAGCCAACGACAATCTTTTATCAACAAAAAATAAATCATTGCGGCGGTGCTCATGAAGAAAAAAGTACTCATGAATAAGAAACTGCTTGTCGGCTTGATAGTTGCAGGAATACTCATTTGTGGCGCATTAGTGTTTCTCTTCCTTCCAAAACCCGCACCAGAGGGCTGTTACGTTGGAGTCTACATACCCAGTGCCCCTTATTCAATGGAAGGTCTCATCCAATTCGAAGATAGCATTGGACATAAAGTAGGCATTGTGATGTGGTTCATGGGGTCCACTGATTCATTTCCCCCGGATGCTTGTGAGGAGGTTATAAATCATGGAGCCATTCCCCTCATAACCTGGCAGCCATTTTTACGAGGGGGGGAAAACGGGGATTTGCTCGACTACATCGCCGCGGGAGGATGGGATTCCTACCTGCGCGAATGGGCTCAGGCGGCAAGGGCATTTGGGAAATCTGTACTCATCCGCTGGGGTCACGAGTTTAACGGATATTGGTACGATTGGAGTGTCCCGGCCAACGACAACGATCCCAACAAGTTCATTCAAGCGTGGCGCCATGTGCACGATATCTTCACCGATGAGGGAGCGACCAATGTGAAATGGGTGTGGTGCCCTTACCACTTATCCAACCCAGATGAGCCCTGGAACGATCCCTTGCTGGCGTACCCAGGTGACGAATACGTGGATTGGGTAGGCTTAGATGGCTACAACTTCGGAACGAGCCAAGGTTGGAGCGAATGGCTACCATTTCGGAGCATTTATGCATCCTTGATCAGGATTTACTCGACAAGATATCCGGACAAGCCGATCATGATAGCGGAGTTCGCCTCAAGCGAGGAGGGCGGAGACAAGGACGCGTGGATTCGAGAACTTCTGCCCGCGCTTGTGGACATGCCACAGATAAAAGCGATTGTGTGGTTCAACACCGAAAAAGAAACCGACTGGCGTGTTGAATCTAGCCCAGAATCCCTAGAAGCTTTCAGAGAAATAATGGAAAATGACTATTTCATTGAGGGTTCGCCGGGGCTGTGGGATCTCCCTGAAAGATACACAGCGCCAGAAAACGTGTGGCCGACCACAAGCGTGATCGAAAGCATGCCTTTCTACGTTTACTCAGACTACATGGAAACGACCAATCACTTCTACCCCACTGGCTGGATGGGAGATTATAGTGATATCGACATGAACGAGCAATGGACGGAAAATACGCACTCCGGCTCTACTTGCATCAAAGTTGTTTATTCTGCGGAGAGCCAGCAAAAGTTCTGGGCAGGCGTCTACTGGCAAAATCCGCCGAACAACTGGGGGGTCGTAGACGGTGGGTTCAACCTGAGCAATGCCACTAAGTTGAGTTTCTGGGCCAGGGGAGAGAACGGTGGCGAACGTGTACAATTCAAAATGGGGGGGATTGCTGGACAACACCCGGACTCTGCAGTTATGAGTGCCGGTACCCTCACCCTAAGCGATAACTGGGAAAAATATGAGATCGACCTAACTGGACGAGATCTTTCTTATATCTCAGGCGGATTTGTTTGGGTGGCTAAAGGGGAAGCAGGGTACAATCCTGAGGGTTGCACTTTTTACCTAGATGACATCGTATACGAGTGAGCAGCGTAAGTATGGCTTATCCTTCTGTTAACGTCACGCAATCAGTTTCTCACCAACTTCATCGAAAAAGCGAATATGTTTTTTATCGAATTTCACAAATACCTTTTCACCAATATTTTTCTCAAAATCAGCTTTAACAGCCGCTGTGACCTGAATATCATTCCCTAGGCCTAACTCAACATATCCCACATTTCCCATCTGTTGGAAGAAATAAACTTTGGCTTCAATGGAATCTTTTTCTTTTTTTGTGTGCACGAATACATGTTCTGGTCTAACACCCATCGTCAATTCCGAACTGGGCGCTTGGTTTTTCATTGTGGTCCAAACGCCATTCGAGACTTTTAAGGAAAAAGGCCCTGCGTCCAGAAAAATTTGACCGTTTTTCTCCAATAAACTACACTTTATGAAATTCATCTTTGGGCTACCAACGAACTCCGCAATAAATTTGTTCGTTGGGCGGTCGTATATCTTTCGCGGTTTGTCCATCTGAAGCAATTTGCCGTCTTTTAACACGGCGACCCTATCTGCCAGCACCATTGCCTCCGCCTGATCGTGAGTCACGTAAATCGTGGTGGTCTTCAATTTCTCGTGTAATTTCTTCAACTCTGCTCGCATAGCAACCCTCAATATCGCATCCAGATTTGAAAGGGGCTCATCCATCAGGTAAACGGATGGATTTCTTATGATGGCCCTGCCCAAAGCCACTCTTTGTTGTTGACCGCCGCTGAGCTCCGACGGTTTGCGGGTCAGAAGTTGCTCGATCTGTAGGATCCCAGCGGTTATCTTCAATTTTTTCACGATCTTCTCCTTTGGAACTTTATCCACCTGGAGGCACAAACTCATGTTGTCTGCAACGGACATGTGGGGATACAACGCATACTCCTGAAAAACCATCGCAATATTCCTTTCCTTAGGTTCTAAGTCGTTCACTGGCTCGCCATCGAAGTAGATATTGCCACTTGTCGGTTTCTCCAATCCCGCGATAAGCCGGAGGGCGGTGGTTTTTCCACAGCCGGACGGTCCTAAAAACACCATGAACTCTTTTTCTTTTATCTTTAAGTTTAAATTATCAACTGCTTTGACGTTGCCGAAGGTCTTGCAAAGATTTTCGAGAACGATCTCTGCCATCGCTATCCAACCTATCTCTTGTATATACAATAATATTTTTAAATGCTAATAAAACTGGTGGGGTTGGAATCCAGCTCCGTTTGAATGACGGGCCGGACGGGATTCGAACCCGTGCTGCAGGCTTTCTCCCAGATACTGACCGGAGGCCTACGTCCTCTCTGGATGTCCATGACATTATCCAGGCTAGACTACCGGCCCACTAACTGTTAGCATAACCCACCAAAAAGCGTGCGCGGATTCCACCCAGATAAATAAAATTAAAAAAAAAAACAAAACCCCGCTTAGTGGCGTGCTCGCGGGGGTTACTCTCCCTTCAGGCCGATCGATCCGATTAGGGCCATTACGCCGCCTACAATGCAAATGTAAATACCGTAGCCAACGCTGACCGTTGCACCAGTTACGCCAGCTCCAGCAATAGCATTAGCAACATCAGCGAAACCCTAACCTGCACCGGCGATCGCCAGTAGCCCGCCTATCGGAAGCAAGAAACCTATGGCTCGCTTGCCAGTCAATAGCCCGATGCCGCCTATCAATGCAATAATACCACCGACCAAGGCAAGGATTGCGTAACCCTGCACGGGGATGGGTATCGTTAATCCCATGGCCGTGATTGAGCCTATTGCTAAACTAAATCCGGATACATCAAATGAGAAAGTCGTCCCCATGACGGTCGCAGACGCCGACACCCATGCAAGGAATAGCCCAACTAATGCTATAATCCCACCAATCAGCCCGATGATCCCTGCAGTTTTCTTCTCCAAGTTTTCACCTCCCTTTCGCTCAACTCTTGGGGAGCTTTTTACACTTTCTACTTCAAAAACTGGCCTTATTTAACATTATCTATTTAAGGTCTTGAAAAAGGAATTCTGACCTATTAAAAACCTCTTTTGCTAATTCCAAACTTTAATAGCCGATACCGCACCCATAACTGCGCCAACAAATTTAATGGCGGGCCCGAGGGGATTCGAACCCCCGATTTCCTGGTTTCTTCCTTCAACAAGCCCGAAGCCAGGTATCTTATCCAGACTAGATCACGGGCCCAAATTGCTTTTATCCTCGCACATTAGTATTCTTTTCGTGACAGGTGAAAATTTGAAAACCCTTTTCCTCATCTGCGACGGGATGGCTGATCGTCCCGTGCCTGAGCTGGCTAACAAGACCCCGCTCGAGATAGCCAATAAGCCAAACATGGACTGGCTGGCCAAGCGGGGGATATGCGGCATCATGGATACGATCGCACCAGGAATTCCTCCAGGAAGTGACACCGCCCACCTAGCGCTCCTAGGTTACGATCCATATGAGACCTACACTGGACGTGGACCGTTCGAAGCAGCTGGTGCGGGCATCGAGCTCAAGGCAGGAGACACAGCATTTAGAGCTAATTACGCAACCGTGGACGACTCGCTGGTAATCACGGACAGAAGGGCCGGACGCATCCAAGGGACTGAACCACTTTCGGAGGCCCTGAGCAAGATCAAGCTCTCCGGCGCGGAATTCGTCTTCAAAAGCACCGTGGGTCACCGGGCCACCCTTGTCCTTAAAGGCAAGGGGTTATCACACGAGGTCACCGACTCGGACCCGCATGAAGTTGGGAGAAAGCCCCTACAGGTCAGACCATTCCTACAGACCCCGGAGCGGACCATGCCTTCTTATCCTATAATCGCCGGCGGTGTTCGCAAATATGTCGTTCGCCGAAACTGGGCCGCAAAAACAGCGAAACTTCTGAACGACTTCTCGGGCAAGGCTCACGCAATCCTCAAACCCCATCCCTTGAACAAGGAACGCATCCAGAAAGGGCTCCCTCCCGCAAATTACATCTTGCTCCGCGGCGGGGGGGTCGTTCCTAACCTAAAACCTTTCCATGAACAATTGGGGCTCAAAGGAGCATGCATAGCCGCTGCCGCACTTGTAAAGGGCGTCTGTAGGCTGGCTGGTATGACCGTAGTCGATGTCCCCGGCGCTACCGGGAGCGTCAACACTGACTTAGACGCAAAGGCAAAAGCAGCGCTGCGGGCGCTCGAAGACCACGACCTCGCGCTGCTGCATGTGAAGGGTTTTGATGAAGCCAGCCACGATGGCAACGCACATGCGAAGATTGAGCTCATCGAACGTACAGATGCCATTCTGAACCAATTCATCGACGCTGTGGATTTCATCGTCGTCGCCATAGACCACACGACGCCCGTGAGCGTCAAGACTCATTCGGGTGACCCGGTGCCAATCCTGATCTCAGGCCCAGCTGTGCGCACGGACGAGGTCCAGACCTACGGCGAGCGCTCGGCCGCAAAGGGTGGCTTGGGTCGGATTCGGGGAAAGGACCTTATGCCGATCATCGCAGACCTGATGGGAAAGAGCACGAAATTTGGAGCGTGAAGCTGGCGTTTAACATTTGTTCAAAACGCGCTAACTTCTGCGGTCATTTTCTGATTGGCCTTGTTTTACGCAATCCAAGGTAAATCAACGTGTAAGCGATGATGCCAGCGGGGCCAACCAAAACCATGGCGATTAAAGATCCGACGATGGGAATCAAGCCTATCACTATGGAAACTATTCCCAACAAGAAAGCCGTGACAAAGATTAACCAAAAATTACCTTTGGTCATGTGCCAGCATTCCTTTAGGCACCCCACGGACCCCATATTTTCGAGCACGCAAGCTTGAGCAAAGAGGGCCAATCGTATGCTGATATAAATCATGGGTATGAGCCACGCGAGGAGCACGAGCGCAAGCACAGCTATAAGGATAGGTGGGGGCGCAAACACGGCAGCTCCTATTAGCAAGAATAACGGACCTGCGACGATTACCCCAACCAAGACCAAAGCGGCGAATAACCTCGGGATATGGCGTATGCCTTTCGCTAATGCGCCCCCCAGACTCATGCTTTTGCCGCGTTTTAGGGCAGCGGCTTTCAAAATTATGGCAGCTTGGGAAGTCAGCATCGTAATTATAAAAGCGATAGCGTAAACGATAATCCACAGTATCCAGCCTTTCACGAAATTAATCAATGCCGAGGTGGTCCCAACCGTTGTCCAGGGTGTCCAAGTGCCGAGGACTAGACAAACATGAACGAAGGCGATCAGCGCTACCACGAACGGCATCAAGTAGAGGAGAAGGAAGCTCGGCTTTTCGATGAGTGATTTGAAAGATTTTTTTAGAATTTTTACAACATCGATTTCTTCCTCGGCTTTAGCACGGGCTGCTTCACGACGAGGAGTAGTGGCTGTGGAGGGGGTTTTCTTTAATACGCCGGCCGTGAGCAAACCATTTCTCATTGTCCCACTCGACTTTTCCCGCTTTACATTTACCACAAGAGCTTTATTAGGGCTTTTTTATCTGTGTATTGGAGGGGTATGAAATGGCTGACTTTGGAAGGGGAATAAAGGCGGGCATTGTTTCAGGGATCATCTACGGAGTCATTTATGCGATATTAGTAGTTGCCGTTCTTGGTGCATTCGCTGCGTCCTTAGGGATCCCTACCGGGGTCGCAATACCTTGGGTGGGTGCGCTTATGGCAGTTTTTCTTGTTGGACTCATCATCGGTGGGATTATATACGGTTTGATCTTCGGGGTGATCTATGCGGCAATCTACGGTTCATTGCCTGGTGCTACTAGCATCAAAAAGGGGATAGTACTTTCGCTGGTCTTCTGGCTGATATTCACCGTTGCCCTAGGCTATGGATCCATGGCAATCTATGGAGCGACTTACTATGGGGCAAGCATAGCGATTGGTCTGATATGCTCGCTGATCTGGGGAACGCTCATGGGCGTTTTCTGGGACAAATTCGGAAAGTAAGCCCGCATAAATTTTCTTTTTTCTTTTTTATTTAGTTAGCTTTAGTCAGTACTTTCTTCGACTTACAAGGGGAAATCTTATTATGCCACTGAAGTAAAATCGCTACGTTGGTGAACGAAATGGAACTGCGTGAAAAAGTCGAAAAAAGCTTAGCTAAAATCCGACCAGCACTCCAAGCCGACGGTGGAGATGTGGAGCTCGTCGACGTGACAAAGGATGGAGTGGTAAAAGTCCGGCTAGTCGGGGCATGCGCTGGCTGCCCCATGTCGACAATGACGCTGGCATTTGGCATCGAACGAGAACTCAAAAAGCAAGTTCCTAGCGTAACGCGCGTTGAGTCCGTCTAGCTCTTGAAAAGTGACTTCAGCTTGTCCGGCTTCACCACACCGCGCTCTGTCACTATGCTTGTTATCAAACGCGCAGGGGTGACATCGAATGCGGGGTTCAGGACTTTTACGCCTTTGGGGAGAATTCTCTTTCCTTGGATGAATTCCACCTCTCGAGGAGCACGATATTCAATAGAGATCGTCTTACCTGTGGGTGTGTCTAAATCCACGCTCGAAGTCGGGGCCACCACGTAGAAGGGTACGCGATGTTCCTTTGCGAGAACCGCTATCGTGTAAGTGCCGATTTTATTCGCTGCGTCGCCATTTGCTGCGATCCGATCAGCCCCGACCAACACTTTGGTCACCTCCCCTCGAGCCATCAAGTGCCCAACAGCGCTGTCGACCACAACCGTAGTCGGAATCCCATCGCGCTTCAGCTCCCACGCCGTCAGCCGCGCCCCCTGTAGCAGTGGTCTGGTCTCCGTAGCGATTACCTTGATTCGTTTTCCCTTCCGCCAAGCTGAACGAACCACTCCCAAAGCCGTGCCATAGTCGACCGTCGCCAGCGCTCCTGCATTACAGTGGGTGAGAACCACATCTCCGTTCCTCAGCAGCTTCGCTCCATTTTCCCCCATTTTCTTGTTCACCTTGACATCCTCTTCAGCTATGCGTCTAGCCTCCTTTACCACGGCCTCGCTCGCACGTTCCACATCCGGAGCTCCCTGAGCAGCCTCGAGGGCGCGTTTCAAGCCAACAGAAAGATTGACAGCAGTTGGACGTGTTCGCCTCACAAGCTCCGCAGCACGCCTAAGTTCCCGCAAAAGCTGGCCTTTCTTCCTCGCCCGGCTCCTCAACGCCGTGACTGCCAGCGCCATTGCCGCAGCAGCCGCAAGCACTGGGGCCCCACGCACCTGCATGCGCTCGATTGCTCTCGCCACTTCCTCTGCATTTTCACATCTAATGAATCTCAATTTTTGTGGCAGTTTCGTCTGATCTATAAGTATAACACTCTTGTCCCAGAGTTCTATTGTGCGCAAGCTTTCACCGCTTCTTTCTTTGGTTCAAATGCCATAAAACATCATGAACTAACAGCCCCATCCCGAGCAAAAGGCCGCCCCAAGCCAGCCACAGGTACTCCACAATCATGAGGAATCTGAAACCAATTACGGCTACGCTCCAAAAGATCAAGAAGATGCCGATGTAAGCGTGATGAATATGCAATGGTTCACCCTCAGATTTCTACCGATTCCTTAAATAAAAGTGTGCACGAGATAAATGGTTATCAGATGTTAGCCCACGCACGAAAAGCCGCTGAACTGATAAAAAAACAAAGACATGGTTCCATCGAAATTATCTCCCACATGGATGCCGACGGTGTATGTGCTGCCGCCATTATATCTAAGGCGCTAGATAGGCTCGAAATCAAACACAACGTGAAATTCGTCCGCATGCTCTACCGAGAAGTGGTGGATGAACTCGACCCTGCTGACCTTACAATCTTCACAGACCTCGGAAGCTCCCAACTCCAAAATCTCCAAACCAAATATCACAATCATAACGTCATAATCTCGGACCACCACGAACCGCAACAGATGCAGGGCTGGCCGAAGCTCGTCCACCTGAACGCCCACCACTACGGTCTAGACGGGGCACAGGAAATCAGCGGGGCTGGCACGACCTACTTAATCGCTCGGGAACTCGACCGCGCCAACTTGGACCTTTCCGCACTGGCAATAGTCGGGGCCATCGGAGACATCCAGGACGCATGGGGCAAACTACTCGGGTACAATCAGGAGATCGCTAAGGACGGTATCAGCTCGGGGGTCTTGGCTCAGGGGATGGACCTATTACTGTACGGACGGCACTCACGGCCAATTTTCAAGGCGCTTGAGATATTCACCGACCCGCTTATCCCGGGTGTCAGCAACTCGGGCCCTGGCTGCATAAGCTTGCTAAAGGACCTCGACATCCCGCTCAAGAGCGATGGTGGATGGCGTCGGCCTGTAGACCTCACTGATTCCGAAAAACAAAAGCTTGCGACGGAACTGATCGCGCGTGCTTACACAAGTGTGCCTGATGAGCTCGTGCAGTATGTGCCTGGACTCATAATCGGGGAAGCGTACACTCTGCTGAAAGAACAGGAACGGTCGATGCTCCGCGACGCTGACGGGTTCGGGACATGCATAAACTCGACCGCACGCCACGAACAGCCGCTCATAGGATTCGAGGTCGCAAAGGGAGACCGCGGAACATACTATCAAGCTATGCTCAACCTCCTTCGTTACCACAGGCGCAACATCGCTCAGGGCATGGAATTCATCGAACAGAAAGGGCTTCACCACGGGCCCAAGAAATACCTTCAATACTTTGATGGGACCGGAGCGATAAAGGAGACGTTCATCGGGACCATAGCCGGCCTGACGCTTGGGCATGAGAGATGTGACCCTTACAGACCACTCGCAGGTGTGGTTCGCGAGGGAGGTGTCGCGAAGATATCAGCGCGATGCTCGAAGCTCCTCTTCCTGAAGGGAGTGGACATGGCGCGGGCGATACGTGAGGCAGCGCGGTCTGTGGGTGGGGAAGGCGGTGGACATGCGGTGGCTTGCGGCGCCCAAGTAGCAGAAGACAAAGTCCCGGAATTTTTGGGGAAATTTGAGGATTTGCTAATCAACCAATTCGAGTGACAACTGAACTAAACAACTTCAACGTCTCATCTTCGCCTTTCGTTTTTTCTGCAACTCAAACAACTCCATGACCTCACGTACGGTGTTAATTTCCTCGGGTCTTCTATCCTCTCTCGTTCTGATGTACCTAGGAAACCTGAGCGCGAGACCGCTAGAATGCTTGAGTTCTGGGCTGACCTGTACTTCCTCAAATGAAATCTCGAACACGACCTCAGGCTTAAAATAAGCAGGGCACTCAATTTCTATATCAACATCTGGATGAGGTTTCTTTAGCTGGATTTTCTTAAAAAGCCTTGTCAATTCCTCCAAATCCTCATCGGTATAACCTGATCCACATTTTGTCACTGTGCGGAAACGGCCGCTATCTTCGTCCACCGCTGCGAGCACATAACTTCCAAAAAATCCAGCCCGCCTTCCCTTCCCATATAGCGCACCCACCACGACGAGGTCGAGCGTCTCTAAAGTCGGCTTCAGCTTGAGCCAAACGAACTCCCGCCGCCCTGCGCGATAGCTCGCTCCCAAGTCCTTCGCCAGCAGCCCCTCGTGGCCTATCGTGAGCGCTCGGTCCGCGAACTTCTTTATTTCATCTGGCTTGCTGAGGACCCGCTGTTCGACCACCATAACCTTGCCGTTTACCTCCCCAACAATTTTTTCAAGCATCGCCCTACGCTTGACGTACGGCTCATCGAGCATGGTCTTGCCACCGACCAATAAGACATCAAACAGCTGCACCTCCACGGGAATCTGCTCGGACGCTTCCTTGATCTCGTACTTCCGTCGGCGCTTCAGCACCTCCTGGAACGCCATCGGCTTCCCGGTACGTTTGTCGATTGCCACCAGCTCTCCGTCGGCAATCACCCGCTTCGGCTTCAGGGCTTTTTTCAACGGACCGATGATGTCCGGAAACATGTGGGTGTAATTTTCCATGCGTCTCGTCAAGAGCGCGATTTCGTCTCCGTCCTTGTGGACTTGAACCCGAATGCCGTCGAGCTTTATTTCAAACGCTGCCTTGCCATCCATCCGCTCCAAAATCTCGTCGATGTCCTCCGCCCGCTGCGCGAGCATGGGGTTCACCGGATGTCCCACTTCGACCCCGAGTTTTCCAAGACCCTTTTCCCCACTCCTCGCAGCTGCCTTGGCGACGAGCGAATAGTCCGTCGTGAGCATGTAGG
>JAUWXQ010000032.1 GCA_030616305.1 Hadesarchaea archaeon | reverse complement strand
AAGGAAACCGGATTGACGCCGACCACAAACAATGCCCCAGCTCGCTGCGTGGCACCGGCGATCTCACCGACCTGCGTCTCCAGAAAACCCAAGTAACTGGGATTTTCGATGTAAACCCCCGCGACATCCTCGTCTAGTTCCTTGCGGAGTTGGTCGAGGTCTAACCGCCCGGTACGGCTATCATATCCGACCTCGACAATCTCCAGAGCTGGGCCCGACGCATAATTTCGCAGCACCGAGAGCCGCTCCCGGGAGATGAGCTCAGGCACGATGACCTTTCTACGCCTCGTCACGCGGGCGCACATGAGCGCCGCCTCGCCTAGAGAGGACGCCCAGTCGTACATCGATTCGTACGTCACCTCGAGGCCCGTGAGCTCGCAGATAAGGCTCTGATACTCGAATAACGCTTGGAGTACCCCCTGGCTGACTTCTGGCTGGTAAGGGGTATAGGATGTCAAAAATTCGGCACGTTGAACCAGCGATCGGACGTGAGCGGGAACGTGATGAGGCCAGACACCCCCGCCGAGAAAGGACGGCATCCGGGTGAAAGGCTTGTTTTTAGAAAGCATTGCCTTCACATGGCGCTTTACCTCAAGTTCTGACATCGCCGCGGGTAAATTCAGCTTGCGTTTGAGGCGAATTTTGGAAGGGATGTCAGCGAATAGCTCATCTATATCCGCAACACCGATCTCGCGCAGCATCTGCTCCCGAATCTCCTGCACATTCGGGATGTAGTGGTGAACCATTTGGATCAGTTTACTCGAGCTTTTTCACGTAATCTGTGTATCCCTTTGCATCCATCAGCTGTTTGAGCTCGACCTCGAGAGCACTTGGCTCTAGCACACATATCCACCCCTCATTGTAAGGGCTAGTATTGATGAGCTCGGGCCGCTCCTGAAGCGAGGGGTTTACCTCTTTGACCGTGCCGCTTAGCGGGCTGTACGCGGCCGATACCGCCTTGATCGATTCCACAGCCCCTATCTCCATCTCCTTGCCCTTTGGTTCGGCTGCCTGCTTGACCTGTTTCCCAACCTCGGGCAGTTCCACGTAGACAACATCGCCAAGCTTGCTTTGTGCATAGTCGGTGACGCCAACGCGCGCCAGCTTACCCTCAATTTTCACCCACTCGTGCTCTCGGCTGTAATAGAGTCCTTCGGGAACTTCACCAGCACCCACCATATCACCTCAAACCCGCTAAAATTGGTGCTCCTAAATTTAAAGGTTGCTTAGCTGTCCCTGAATAACTGTGATTTCTTTAGACGTTGGTTTTCGCGGGTAGTTGTAGATCGGTCCGCGCGGCGACTCGTTGTAGAATGGACGATTGCAACCAAAACATCCGGATGTATGGAAAGGCGCACCAGACTCGATTATCCTGTTTAAGACATCACGTTTGACCCCAAAGTCAACTATCCGCCCGTCATCGAAACGCATCCTTTCTACCCTGTCCATATTGTTTGTAATCAAAAATCTGGCGAGCTGAATTCTGCGGTAGCTAGCAACATCCGGCGGGGGATAGTCAGAAAGAAAGGTACCAGCGATGGGTGTAAACGCGAATAGTCCGATAGTTATGCCTCGATCGTGCAAAAGCTGAATTGTCCACACCATCTCCTCCTCACTCTCCCCCAACCCCACGATGAGATGGGTTGAAACCAGATCGCCAAGGGTGGCTCGAGCGCACTCCAGTGCCTGGAGATGGCCCTCCCAAGTATATCTGCCGCCCTTGATGCGCTCGAAGAGCTCCGGCGTCGCGGCGTCCAGCGCCATGCTAACCCGCTCGGCTCCAGCGTCTGCCAGCTTTCGGATATCGTCTGCCCCCAGAGGTTGGCATGAAACAGAAATAGGCAAACTGCATATGCTCTTTACGCGCGCCACGAGCTCGCATAGGTCATCCATGACTCCTGGATAATTGACCGCTTGGATGCAGACGCGCTTGAACTCATTTGAATTTTTGCCCAGCGCTGCGAGAACTTTTTTTAGTTCAACCTGCGGCCAGACCACGCGCGAAAGCATTTTTAAATCCGTTGTGCTCCCCTGCGCCTGGGGGCAGAACTTGCAGTTCGCGTTGCAACGACCTTCATAGTAGGTCATTAGGTGGGCGGTAGTCGGAGCCACCGCGAGCTGCCCGCGCCAGATGCCCAGGACGACCCCAGTGCCGAAAGCTACCCTTACGCGCTCTACCAAATTCACACACCTGTAAAGCTCGATGACACTGAACAACACGCCTCTATCCTTTGTACTTGAAGCCCGAGCTTACGCGCGGCCTCCGTGGTCTGCTCGCTCGGGAGCTCCATCCGATCTACGCCCGCGTGTAAAGCCTGAAGCTCGAACTCCACCCGCCTAGCATCGCGCGGCCGCATGCATCCAAGCGCTAGCGTCGCCTCTGGAAACTTGAGCCGGGCTTCCGCGATGAGTTCACCGACCTCTGCTGGGCTCGGTCCAGTAATGTGTTCGAACTCAGTTCTCGGCGTGGGCACGAGTACGAGCATGACCAGCGCCTGAGGGGTGATATCCGCTGCGAGTTCAAGCGCTACTCGTTCACCCTTGATTTCGCCCGCGTGTAGGCCAATACAAATATGGGGAACTACATGGGGCAACGAGCGTTTGAGCGCCTTCATCGCCGTTCGGTAATCTTCAACTTTTCTGTCAATACCCAGCACTAGCTTGATCGTTTCATCGTCACCGATAAGGTCAAAATCCGCCAAGTCTACGCCCACCCGGCCCAACTCACGAGCGATCCAGTTGGGCACCAAACCTGTGTGAGCGCTAAGAAATAGCCCTGTGTCATTTTTCACCTGTTCGATTGTATCCAAGAAAGGAGCGAACGGAACATAGCCGTCCTCGTTATATCCCCCACTCAAAAGCACCCCGTGGACCCCGTTTGAAGCCAGCTCCAAACACGTTTTACGTAAGATATCTGGAGTTTGGCAGGCAAGCATGTTCTGCAGATAGTGCCTGCCGCAATGTTTACAGTTCAGTGCACATTTGTCGCCAGTGATTGAGATTGTCGGAAATTTTGGGTGGGGGTAACAAGCCCAGAAAGTTGAATCACGCCTAAATTTAATCAAAAACGTGCGGTGTTGAATATTGGTGGTCATTAACGTTTCCTCAGCCACTCATCTGATGCATACTTTGATTTGAGTTCCGTCGCAAGTTCAAGTTCCTCATCAGTTATCTCACCTTCAACAAGTTTGATTCCCAGCGAATCCTCAACCCCAGCTTTCATTGCTTCGCGGACCTTCTCGAAACTTGGCTTTCGTCCAATCTCTCGCTCGACTGTCGTCACTCGTTCGAAAACTGATGCGATGAACTTATCTGAAATCTTTTCTGGGCTCACTCTAAGTAACTCAAACATCTGTCGTACATTGGGTGAAATAAGTATCGTCCCATGTTGGAGCACCGAGCCCCATCGTCGCGTCTGAGCGCTACCGGAGATTTTCCTGCCGTTGACCTGAACATCGTTGACCGGTTTGAATTCTGCTTTCACTCCAAGTTGTTCGAAGCCGCACACCAAGCCGCCGCAGATGAATTTGTAGGACTCGATGATATCAGTTGGAACATCGCTTTGCTTACATACTACACTATAGGTAAGTTCTCCGTCGTAGTCGTGGAAAACCGCGCCTCCGCCTGTGATGCGCCTGACAACATCAACGCCATACTTTTTTGCCACGCCCAGATCGACCTCACGTTCAACACTTTGAAACCAACCAAGTGAAACTGTCGATGGCAACCAGCGCCAGAAGCGAATGGTGTTTTGGGATTTTCCCTCGGCATTAAGCTTAAGAAGTGCTTCATCAATCGCCATGCTTGTGAATGCGTCATCTATCCGCAGGGGCAACAATCTCCATTCCATTTACCCACCAACCGCACGTAATATGGCCTCGACCCAGTGCTCCGGTTCGATCATGGGGGTTTGAGCGCCAGTTGAGCTATAAAATCGCTGTACCGCTGCGAGCAGACTGTCTCGATCTGCTTTGACGCCATTCAACGATTGCTCAAGTTTTTCAATCGCGTCCTCTGGATACATAAAAAAGTCGCCGCTGAGCATGATGCGTGAAATCTTATCATCTGTCAGCTCGAGCTCAACTTTGATTACGCCTTTTGGGGCCTTGAACTCCGCGAACTTCAAGTCATCACCTTAAAGCATCTCTCCAAGCGTTCACCATCTCATCGCCTAAATCGCATAAAACGATTTTCTTCAACGACTTCGCTGCCGAGGAGAACTCCTGAAGCGCTTTTATCATCTCACGCGCGGCATTCTCGCACGAGACCCCGCCCACCCCGGTTCCCATCCCCGGAATCACTATGTTCTCAGCGCCAACCTCATCCGCGCAGCGTAGAGCGGCAAGTGTTGCTCTGTATACCTTCTCGTCCGTCGTCCGCATCGCGGGGCGCTCCATCGTCGGGGCATGCACGACCCATCGCGCTTGTAACTTGCCCGCAGTTGTTGCAATCGCGTTTCCGACCGGTACCGGCGCATGTTTTAAAGCATCCCGTTCGATCGCCTCTCCTCCGGCCCGCTTCAGTGCGCCAGCGGCTCCGCCTCCCACGTACATCAAACTGTTCGCTGGGTTGCAAATCGCGTCTGCAGCTTGTTTCGTTAGATCCCCTTGCTTGACCTCAACCACCAAATCGCCGAGCTTGGACATCTTGAACCCAGCAGATTTTCGCGCTCCTATTTAAAATACGCTCGTTGAATAATTGTTATTACTCACATGAGACAAAATTCTTTATGATGGTGTTGACGTGCGAAACAGAGGGGTAAAATTCTCAACGGTTCTGCCTTTTATCTTGCTTCTGGCTGTGGGATCCGCGGCAAGTGTCCTCGTTTTCAATGCCTTCGAATCCCCCAGCGACGTTTACTCAACCTCCACGTTTTACCCTCCAGAGGGAAAGGTCTTGCACATCGCTGGACAAGCCAGAGAAGAGTTCGCCGACTACATAGAAAACGTCACGGAAAACGGTGGGGCTTGCGACCTGCCAGGGGGGGCCGCTTTTTACACTTCGCTCGGCCTTACGGGATTGACTACACCCTGGACCTATATTACAGGAGACCCCCATCAAGATCTGCCTTATCTGGCATCGGTCTATGAGCCGCTCACGTTTCAAATCGCGCTCTGGCTCGGTTCTGCACAATTAAAAACCGTGCCTGAGGGGTATTACGACTACGCCATCGACCAAATGGCTGAAATCTTCAAAAGTTACGACATGCCCATATACTTCCGCATTGGCTATGAGTTTGACGGCATGCACAACGCGTATGATCCCGGGGAGTACAAAGCCACCTATAGGTATATCGTCGATCGCTTTAGGGCGGCCGACGTCACAAACGTGGCCTACGTGTGGCATTCTTACGCGTTGATACCCACATATGGAAACCTCGATGTGATGGAGTGGTATCCCGGCGATGACTACGTCGACTGGATCGGGATCAGCTTTTTCAATATCAATATCACTGAAGAGGACTACTATTCCGGTATCAATCGAGATCGCCTCCTAGAGATAGCACAAGAAAAACAGAGACCGATTATGATCTGTGAGTCAAGTGCCTCGAGGTACAGGCCATCCCTGAAAGAGCTAAGCGGTCAGGCATACTGGGACTACTGGTACGTGCCTTGTTTTGAGTTCATTGAGAGCAACCCGGAGGTCAAAGCGTTTTCTATTATCAACTGTGATTGGGACTCGCTGCAACAGTTTGGATATCTTAACTGGGGCGACGCGGTGATCGCGCACGATCCTGTAGTGCTGGAACACTGGCGGGAAAAGATGCAGGAGGAGCGATATCTGCACAGCAATCCAGAACTTTATGAACAGCTGGGGTATGGGGTGACTTCTTCAGCTGAAGGTTTCCCATTGGTCGTACTCGGGGGTATTGCTGCCATATGGGTTGGTGTGATTGGCTTGGGGGCATATTGGGCCAAAAGAAGGCTATAGAACCCTGCTGGAGCCAATACTAACAAACATTTTGCACGCTAGTTCACTTTTTAAACTTTGAATTACGCAAATCTAAATAACTTACGGCCACAAAAACCGCAACGCTATACACTGCGGCCGGTGAGCGCCCGGATTAGCCTGCTAGTTGTTTCTCTTATTGCTGGCTCCTCGTATGGAACGTACGGCAAATCGGCTTCTCCCGCGACAAGCTTGGCGAGCTCGTTGATAGCAACTGATGCCTCGCACTCGGGCTCATACACGACAACTGGGACGCCATCGCGCTCTGCCTCCTGAACCTTTGGGTCCTCTGGGATATCAGCAAGCACGGGCATCGCCCCAAGCGTGCGGCCCATGAACTGCTCGATCTCCTCTGTTGAAAGATCTGCCGCCTTACCCGTGCGGTTGGCGACCATGCCTCGTGTCCAAGAACCGAGCACGTTGGCTAACCTCACGATTTTGTAAGCATCGACCAAGCTTGTGTAAGTCGGATTACAAACTGGTATCATCTCTCTTGCTGCAGCGATTGAGATTATAGTGGTATCTTGAATCCCGGCGGGGGCATCGATAAGCAAAAACTCCGTCTGCCTTAAGAGTTCGTTGATGACTTCCTCGACGCGCTCGCGCTTCACCTTCGAAAGCGCATCATGAACATCCTCGAAACGGAAGCCGCATGGAAGGACTTTTATCCCATAGTTGGTATAGAGCGCTTCGTTCACATCTGCCTTGCCCGAAAGAACATCAAAAAAGTTTGTCTCGCATTTCGTAAGGCCCATCACTATACTCAAGTTAGCCATCGCGAGATCACCGTCTAGTATAATGACTTTTTTGCCGAGAGCCCCAAGCGCCACGCCGAGGTTCGCCGTGAGAGTGGTCTTCCCGGTCCCTCCCTTTCCGGACGCAATAGATACCGAACGTGGTTTTGCTTTCATGTTGTCGCCTCAAGTCTATTGATGGCATGTGCTTAAAAAATTGACATTGCGTCCTTTGAAAATCGACCAAGCTAGAGAACTTTAGAAGGCCGCGTGAGCCTTGCGTCAGGGTGTTTCTCAAAGTACTCCCGGACCGGCGCCAACATCTGCACAAGCGCCTCCGCGACCGCTGCTTTTAGGTCGGTTGGGTGTAACTTTCCTGTCTCGTAAAGCTTTCGAAGCTCCGCCGCATCATTTATCTCGAGTGGGCCTCCGTGCCTTGCCTCTCTCTGGATCTCCAACTTGTTGGCAGCAGGCAACACCATGTGCTCTGCATACTCGACAACTGGGTTATCTTTAACTATCTTCGGCGGGCAAAACGCCTTCATTATCTTTTCCCTTATCACAGAAGGTTCATCATCAATCGCTATGAAATTCCCTTTGCTCGACGACATCTTGGCCGCACCATCCAAGCCGTGCAACAGTGGCATGTGCACACAAACAGGTTTTTTGCGCCCGAGTGCTGGTAGCTTCTCGCGTGCGACCATGTGCACCTTCCGCTGGTCTATCCCCCCGACCGCAATATCTATGTTCAAATGCGCCATGTCGACCGCCTGCATGAGTGGGTAGAGCACCTGCGCGACATCCGGGTCCTCTAGATGCCTAGCTATCTCAGCCATCGACCGCCGCGCCCGGAGCAGCGTGGTGTCGGTGGCCATCCGAAGAACGTCCATCATGAACTCAGGCTTGAGCTGGAAATCCGAACCAAACAAAAATTCCGTTCGTTTGGGGTCGAGTCCTAGCGCGATGAAGCAGTGCCGGTTGTACTCCGCCACCCGCCTAATCTCCTCCAGTTTCCCCTTGTCATTAAGGTAAGCGTGCAAATCTGCGAGCAGGACAATTACCTGCACACCCGCAGTCTGAATGTCTGCTAGCTTTCGAATAGTCAAAGCGTGGCCAAAATGAATTTTGCCAGAGGGTTCGTACCCACAGTAAGCGACCAACTTTTCGTGTTTTAAGAGTTCCTGTAGTTCTGGCTCTGTGACTATTTCAGTGGTGCCGCGCGCGATGAGGTCAAACCTTTCCTTCGTTTCACCACCACCCGAAAAGGCGCTCTCAATGACTAAAAGCCTTTGGCGGGCGTTTCGGCCTTATTCATAAATTTGTTATTTTTCTTTGTGCAACCCCGCCTTCGCCCCACGCCCTTGACTTCCACTCCAACACTCGCTCTTTCCACCGTTTGAATTGCTGGGCTTTGAACTCTGATCTGAATTTGCCATCCAAAAATTCAGCTAGCCGAATGGTTTCTGTTTTTCTTCTGATCTCGAGGTGAAAAATGGTACCGTGGCGATTGATTTTACCCATCCCCAGAATACCTCTAGCGGTTTCCAGTGCAGAGTTATCTTTGCTAACAAGGTAAAATGTTGGATTGATATATTGGTATTTTTTTATCCCTGATTTCGTTTTTCGCTTGATTTTAATCGTGTTTGCGGTAAAAACGCCTCTACTTTCGACAAAACCGATAATCCATCCTTTATCAAACTCTGGTAATTGCATGTTTATACCTTTAACGTAACATAACTCCTATTCTCATATTTGATTATATACTCTCCAGTGGAAATGAAGGGGTTGGGCGGTGGCGGTTATTTTCGGTTTTCATGCCATAAAAACAAAGGTTAAATCAAAGCGAATAGTTTGATAAAAGAAAAAATAAAGCATGTTTTCGATTTATCTCGTCAAAAGTAATTTATTAATAAAAATTAGGTCTTATTATCCTAAGAAACTAGGATTTAGGCTATAAAACTAAGAGAATGACGTTGAATACTTTCGGTGACCCCCCTCCCCCTAACTCGCTTAAGAAAGAACCAACAACCCCTCGCTTGGGGGAAGGGCACACGTATTACAAGCGCCTCGACGTGAGACGGACGATCACAGATTTCGCGAATGCTAGAGGGAGCGATAGCCTTCGGGAGTGTGCGTTCTACAACAGCCGGGCCAAGAGCCTGCAACGTTATTTCAACGATGGCGAGCCACGGTGTCCGGTGATTTTAGATAAACCAGCAGAACTGGACCGCGCGCTAGCGGTAGGGGCGTCGGCGTTCTACTGCTCTTATTGGCGGTACCCAGGACAGGACTTTTCTCGCCCCGTAGGCCGTGATCTGGTTTGGACTACTAGAGCAAAACAAGGCGGGCTAAAGTTCGCTAGGGCAGCAACCGTTTGGATACTCAAAGCATTGGCGGACGCCGGTGTTTCGGAGCCGTGGGTGAAGTACAGCGGTGATCTCGGCTTTGATGTAGTGATACCTCTGGAGACAATCCCATGCGAAGATTGGGCGGGCGGCGCGGATGTTTCAGCGAGCTTGCAGGAAGGGCTGACAAATTATATTGCTGGCTATTTACACGAACGATTTCCAAATGTTACAGTCGATGGCGTCACCTCCCCCATCGAAATAAAAAAAGGGCAAAAAACCTGTCTCCTCTCCGAGCTCCGGGCCAGACGAGGCCTATTGTTGGCGCCGATGAGTCTGTGCCCGGAAACTGGGTTGGTTTCAGTTCCTGTGGGCCCAAAACAAGTAGGTGAGTTTTCGATATTTGATGCCAGCCCAAAAAACGCACGGGCTTTTGAGTGGGTACAGCCTTCAATTGTGGCGCGCGAGCTGGTGAAACACGCCCACCTTTGGCAGGTAGTTCCAGCTCAGACGAAACTTGAAATAGCCTAGCTAGAGCAACACATTAATCAGACAGAATGTTTCTAAGACTGGGACAAATGTGATTGAGGATTTAGTAAGTAAAGTGAATGAACTGAAGAAAGGAGAGGTAGGCAAACTCATAGCTCAGAGGCTGCAAGAATTCAAAAATTTGAGTCGCAAGGGAAACGAGGAATGGTTTTCGGAGCTTTGTTTGTGTATCCTCACCGCGGATTCTACAGCTAAGTTGGGCATAAAAATCCAGCGCGAACTCGATAGTAAAGGTTTCCTAGCGCTTTCGGAAGCAGAGCTGAGGGAAAAACTCAGACAGCTTGGGCATAGGTTCCCAAACAAAAGAGCTCAGTTCATTGTTGAAGCGCGCAGGTTTTGCAACATTAAAATCATTGTCAAAAAGTTCAAAAATGTGCAACAGGCTCGTGAATGGATCCAGCGGAACATCAAAGGAATTGGGTGGAAGGAATCCTCACATTTTTTGCGCAATGTGGGTTTCGGTGATATAGCGATTCTTGATCGGCATGTGCTCGCCGTGCTGCGTGAGCATAGATTAATCGACGAGGTGCCTCGTTCGTTTACGCGCAGGAGTTATTTAAAAATAGAAGAAAAATTGAGGAAGTTCGCGCACGGGCTTAACCTTTCCCTTGGCGAGCTCGACCTCTACCTTTGGTACATGAAGACGGGTGCTGTTCTGAAATAATTAGCCTGAGCTCTTCAAAATCAAGTTGTCCCTATCGCAGCTTGTTTCGCGAGTCGAACTCATGGATGGCATCAACGTGGGCGCTGTGTTATTTTTTCCTAGGTTTCTTTTTTAGACGCTTGGCGACATCGCTAGGCGAGAAGAAGCGTTGGCGAATGAGTTTGAGCCTCCGTTCGTAATCGGGCCTTCTTTTTTTAGGCATATAACCAAAGAAAATCAGTTTTTGTCGCTTTAAGCTTTTGTAACAAAAAAGTGCGCCGAGATAAGGGCCCCGAACTTCTCTATGATCACAGTCGACGTAGCCCGCCAAGACCACCTTTTGGGCAGCCCGCCGAACCACATCGCTCCGACCCTTCGTGGATCGTGTGGATAGCTCTTACGAGTTCTCCGCGCCGCGATCATTTGAGAGCCTTCGAACCAACCCCGACAGCCTGCTGTTCAGGACCTTCACGAGCTGGCCTAGCTCATAAGGCCCTTATCAGTGGGATCCACCAGGACCAACTCTAGAGGCCCTCCCGGTTCACCCTCTCGGCGCATTTTAAACATGCCATCACTTCCATAAAAAACTTTCTTTTTTTTAGTTTTCACTTTTCCAACCAGAATACAACACTAACAACCACGTTCAAAGCAGATTGTCCAAGGTACAGCAAGCGGCCATTATCCAAGGGGCAGAGTTTGGCGAAAATCTTAAATAGATGATGCTATTTTTCATCACACGAGAATTCCGGAGGGGGACGGATGTCGAAGTGCTGCCCCAAATGCCCCATGTACGAAGGATGCGACCACCGCAACGGGTGCTGCCCTGAGTGTGACTTCTACTCAGACGGCGAGTGTTTGTTTAGCGAAGAGGAACCTTACGGAGATTTAGAAGAGGAAGACAGGATCTAGCGCGGTTTTTTCGCATTCTAACAATTCAGGCTCAGCGCTAGACTTCCCCAAAATTAATTAAGAGCCAGGCAAAACCATAATGAGGTTGATGAAAATGGCATTTGACCCGTTCGATGGGGAGTTTTTCAAGCGTTTTTTGCGATATATGAAGGAAATTGATCAAGAGCTCAAGCGCATGGAAAAGGAGTTTAAGGTTGATTTCCGCGAGTTCGAGCGAACGCCGGGTGTCGCGGGGTTCAAGATAGAGATAAGGGATCATGGC
>JAUWXQ010000035.1 GCA_030616305.1 Hadesarchaea archaeon | reverse complement strand
GAAATAACTGATAGAGCTCATAACGATAGCGGCGCTGCTCGCAGGCTTCTACGTTGCGTGGAATATCGGCGCAAATGACTCCGCCAATTGTGTGGGGACAGCGATCGGCGGGCGCATTTTATCCTATCGCGGGGCGGTCGTGATTTTAATCTTGTTTGTCCTCCTAGGTGCAACCCTCGAAGGTTGGAAAAACATGCGCACTGTAGGGGAGGGCATCGTGATTGGATCTGCGGGTACAAATCCTCTTTCTAACGCTCCACTAATCATAATTTCCACATTGCTTGCTGCGGGGATATGGGTCACCACAGCCACCACACTTGGCCTGCCGGTTTCCACATCTCAATCCATGGTGGGTGCTGTAATCGGGGCAGGACTTTTGTTGTCCTACACCCAACCCGGAGGCGCTGTGACAAACCTTCAATTCGGCACGCTTGGGGCTATTGCTATCTCTTGGCTATTGAATCCCATATTTGCCGCATTACTCGCATTCACCATAGCAAAAACTGTCTCTCCACTTCTACGAAAGATAAAAAATATTGTGTTGCTCAACCAAGTTCTACTCGTCTTGGTTATCACGGCTAGCGCAGCCACTGCTTACGCGCTCGGAGCCAACGATGTGGGCACATCAACCGGGGTAATTTATGCGTTTTTTGGAGAAGGCGGGACGAATCACAGCCTCATGTTGCTAATCGGATTGTTCGGTGGAATCGGTTTAGCGGTCGGCGCATTGACCTACGGCCGTAAGGTGATACACACTGTGGGCACTGGGATAACTAAGCTCGATGCCTTGAGCGCTTTCGCCGCCCAACTGGGTGCCGCTATCACGGTGTGGTCGTTTGTACAGTTTAGAATACCTGTGTCCACCACACAAGCCATAATAGGTGCGGTTGTGGGCGTAGGGCTCGTGAAAGGCGCGGCCGCCGTGAGCAGGAGAAAACTTGGTCGTATAGGGATAGCTTGGGTCATGGGGCCGGTCATCGCGTGCATGCTCTCGCTCGCGTTAGGGTGGCTGTTCTTGGGGTTGTGAAAAAGCATTCTAAATTTCAAGCTCTGAAAGTGTAGGCGATTATCTCTATCAAGTCACTTGTGTCCTCAGCCCGATCGCTGATGTTTCCGAGTCTGTGGATGAAGTCTGCCAGCTGAAGCACGGTAACTGAATCGAAGTATCTTTCGTGCTCGTATAGATCGTTGAGAAGCCCCTGCTCGATCACGTCAACCTCGTGCTCCAGCTCGTCCACCTGTTGAGCTTTTTTCAAGGCTGAATCGATGTCGGTTGCCAATACCTCTATCGATTTCTTCAAAGCATCAATAGTTCCAGTCGTAAGCTCGGCCATTTTCAGAAAGCGGACCCTAAAGTCTTTAACTTTGGTGCTTCTCCTCTCGGCCTCTCGGAGGACTTTGATAAGTTTCTCCCTGAGCAATATTGCGCGCATCGCCCCTTCGGCGGTGTCAGCAACCCTGTCGAGCTGCTCGGCGAGCCTGGCCAAGTCACCTCGGAAGGCTGGCAAGAAAGCCCCCTTGTGGAGGATCCTCATGAATTCCCTCCTGCCTCCATCGGCTTTCGTCTCTAGAGTTGAGAGTTCCCTCCCAAGCGCCTCCGCCCTCCTGAGATCGCGCTCGGAGAAGAAAGCGGTGATGAGATTTTCGAATTTCTTCACGACTTCTGCGACCGAACCGGCGTTTCGCTTGAGAACATTGAAGGCCTCCCTCTCTCTTTTACCACCAATGGGCGCGAGAGCGATCGTCAAAACGTATTTCACCTTATCATCTTCCTACAGTATGTCGACAACGGTTTTAAAATAATCACCGCCTTGGTTTCCTCACTAGCTTAGAACCGCAGGTTAGGCACTTGGTGGCCGATGGCGGGTACTTGCGCCCGCAGGCTGGACAGACGGCCTCCCAGCGCAGCACTTCCTTGATGCCTGGCATGGCGACACGACGATAGGGGATGTCGAACAGGCTTGCCAGATTTTGGATAGCGTAATCATCTGTCACGAGCTCGGCCCCCTCATCTTTCATGTCTAAGGCGAGCGCAAGTAGTTTGACATCAGTTTGGGATACGACATCGCCAGTATGTTTGACCTTAGTTCGAACTGTAGCGAGCGAGTCCTGAGATGGCTCAACGATTTTGACTTTCCCAACCAGCACTGCTGTTTCTAACTCAAGTCTTGAACATAGGTCGCGGGCTTCCTCAAGCACTTTGGAAACAGTAACCTGCTTGACATCTGCTAGCCCTGGCACGAAACCAGCGATTACCGCAGAGGTATCGAGAACCAATGTCCTGCGTGTCACTAGAGCTTCTCCCTTGCCTTGCTGTAGAACTCGCTCCACTGGAAGAATAAAGCGGGATTGTCGGACCAGTGCAGCTTGACCTTTTCCCCACATCTGAGTTTGGTTGCTGGCCTGCCGTCCACGATTATCTGTGCGTCGCGCCCAGGCCTCGTGGGCTCAACCTCGATGTGGCTACCCATCGGCACAACCAGGGGGACGAGTCTTGGATAGGACGGACAAATAGGCACCACGAGGATGGCCTTGAGGCGTGGGTCAACCACGGGGCCGCCTGCAGCGTGGGCGTATGCCGTGCTTCCAGTGGGAGTGGCAACTATAACACCATCACCCCTCACATCCATCGCATTCTCCCCATCAATCACGACCTTTACCGTAAGCGTCTTCCCTACACTAGCTGGACATATCACCACATCATTTAGAGCATCAGGCAATCGCTTACCGTACGCCATCCCAGCTAACCGCCCCCGCTCGATGATTTGTAGTTTTCCTGCTCGAAGCTTCCTGAGGGCTTGCTCGACCTCGTTTGGTTTGACATCTGCCAAGAAACCCCTTTCCCCTAAGTTGATCCCTAAAATCGGGACGTTTGGCGCAAGCCGTTGGGCAAACAAAACCGTGCCGTCACCGCCCACCGTGATTATAGCGTCTACTTTTTCAAATGCTTGCACATCCCCCGAAGGCTTCCTGAACTTTTTCGCCACGTCCCGCTCAAGCAAAATCTCTTCTTTTGAAAGCAGAGCCATCACCTTCCGCACAAGTTTCAGGGCGCCTAGGATTTCCAAGCGAGCGACAATTCCTACCCGCAAGTTTTTCACCAACATAAATTTTTCACTCTTAGGATATAACTTAAGTTTCTTCGCTCAAAAAAGGAAGATGCCACTCATTCGCCAGATTTTTAAGTGAGCATCGAAAAAGTCAAAGGGTGTTTCAATGGCGAGGGAGATGACCGAAGTCGGAAAAATGAAGGAAGGACGTTTCATAATAATCGACGACGAGCCCTGCCGCATCGTCGGTTTTTCAACATCGGCGCCGGGAAAGCATGGGCACGCGAAGGCCAAGATAGATGCGATCGGGTTGTTCGACTCCCAGAAGCGTTCCATGATTCGTCCCACGAGCGCAAAAATCGAGGTGCCGATAATCGAGCGAGGAAGTGCTCAAGTGCTGGCGATTGTGGCCAACAACGCACAGCTGATGGACCTCATTACCTACGAGACCTTCGAGTTACCGATTCCCATAAACCTTCGGGGAGATGTGCGCGAGGGGGTTGAGGTAGAGTACATCCAAGCCCTTGGAAGAAGGAAAATCGAACGCGTAAAAGGTTAAAAAAATAAAAAAAGACGTGAGAAAGAAATCGGGAAAAGGGTTTAAACATCGACTCCGCGTAAGGTCTTTCTCCCGTTGCCCTTGGCTCTCTCTATGGCCCGCTTGCACCTTCTCTTAATCAATTCGTCCAATTCCTTGAAGAAATCTCCGCTTACCCTCATCCCTTTAATTAGATCCCTAACGGCAGACTTCACGATATATGCCATTTACGCACCTCCGTTTTTAGCTGTTTTATCCTGAATTTTTGGGGTATTTAAGCATGTTGTGAATGCACAGCTTACCGCCTGCGCCTGAATTCTCTAAGCAACTTCCGCATCTCCTCACGCGGCATGTCGTAGCTGTGCTTGAGTGTCGGGAATTTGCCTGCTTTGACCTCCCGCTTGAAATCCGCCAGCGCTTTTGTCACCGTATCGTCAAGTTTGACGTAGCGCTTGACGAACTTCGGCACATGAGGACCACTCAGGCCCAACAGGTCGTGAATTACCAACACCTGGCCGTCGCAGTAGGGGCCCGCTCCTATCCCGATTGTAGGCACCTCCACCTTTTCTGTAACCAGCTTCGCCAGCTGCCACGGGACGCACTCGAGCACGATGCTGAAAACCCCCACCCGCTCCAGCCTTTGTGCGTCCTTCAAAATCGCATGTGCGGCGGATTTGGTTTTTCCCCGCACCCTGAAGCCTCCGAATTGATGAAACCATTGAGGAGTAAGCCCGAGGTGCCCCATTACTGGGATACCAGACTGGATGATCGCTTCGATTTTCTTAATCATACTGCGGCCTCCCTCGACTTTCACTGCTTCTGCGCGACCCTCCTTTAGAAAACGCCCCGCGTTTCTAATCGCATCCTCGGTACTCGCTTGGTAAGACATGAAAGGCATATCTCCAACTACCAAGGCACGCTTCGCTCCACGAGACACGGCCTTTGTGTGGTGGATCATTTCATCCATGGTAACAGAAAGGGTATCTTTGTAGCCGAGGACGACGTTGGCCAGCGAGTCCCCGACCAAGATCGCGTCGACTCCTGCCCCATCAATCATGCAGGCGGTTGAATAATCGTAAGCCGCCACCATGACCACGCGCTCGCCGCGATCCTTCATCTCGCGAATCGTTTTAGTCGTTATTTTCTCCATGAAATTCGACAGTTTATCTGCGTTGGCTAGCAATTTAACTTTTGCAACGACGACGCTCAGCGGTCTAAAGTAATTTCTTATAGATAAGAGGTTTAGTGGTTTTGTGGTTCCATGTTTGGAGGGTACACGGGCAAGCTTCTACGTGTGAATCTCTCAAATGGCTCGATTGAGGTAGAAAAAACAAACGTTGCAACAGATTACAACTTTCTGGGTGGCCGAGGCTACGGCGCCAAAATTCTCTACGACGAACTCAAGCCAGGAGTTGACCCCCTGGGCCCTGCAAACAAGCTCATTTTCGTGACGGGCCCGCTTACGGGAACTGGATTCCCGGGCGCTGGGAGAACCGCCGTGTGTTCCAAGTCGCCTCTCACGGGCACGGTGGCTGACTCCCTTATGGGCGGCTCCTTCGGTGTCTACCTCAAACGGGCCGGGTTCGATGGGATTATCTTCGAAGGGCAATCTAGCAATCCTGTTTACTTGTTTGTGGATGGAGACAGAGTTTCTATCGAAGACGCAAGTTCGCTTTGGGGTAAAACAACCTCCGAAGCCCGACACGAACTGGTGAAAAAACATGAAGGTTCGTGGGCGGCCACCATCGGCCCAGCTGGGGAGAATCTGGCGTCCATTGCATGTATAATTTCGGGCGGGCGCACGGGCAGGGAAGGCGTGGCGGGAAGGTGCGGTCTCGGAGCGGTGATGGGATCGAAGCGACTCAAGGCTGTTGTCGTCCGTGGTAAGGGTGAAGTCAAAATCGTGCACGGGGCCGAATACAAGAAGATCCTCCAAAAAATAAGGCGAACCATTGAAACACATCCTATCACTGGAACTGATGGAAGCCTCGCTCGTTTTGGCACAGGACTTCTCGTGCACCGCATCACTTCCGCAGGCTTGCTTCCTCATGACAACTTTTCAGGGGCTCCGCTAAGCTTTGAGGACGTGGATCCATTCTCAGGGGAAACTGTCAAGGAAAAGTACCTCACCAGAAAAACCGCCTGCTTCGGTTGCCCCACCGCTTGCGGACGATGGGTGAAAGTGAAGGATTGGGAAGGGAAGGGGCCCGAGTATGAGAGCGTAGCGATGCTGGGGCCAAACTCCGGATTTTACGATTACGAACGTGAAATCTTGCCGCTATCCACCCTCTGTGATGAGCTCGGGCTCGACACCATCTCCATCGGTAACATCCTGGGGTTTGCTCGAGCGCTCGGGGAAATCAAAAAACTTGAGGATGCAAAACGACTCGTACGAAAGATAGCAAGCGGCAAGTCGAAATTCTCGAAGGGGCTAGCCGCTGCCGCTAAAAAGACCGGCCCGAAAATGCTCGCCGCTCACGTTAAGGGACTAGAGCTCCCAGCCTACGACCCGCGGGGAGCAAAGGGAATCGCTCTTGCCTACGCGACATCTAACCGTGGAGGCTGCCACCTGCGCGCCTACACGATCTCTCCCGAGATTCTCAGCAATCCAGAATTCGTCGACCCGAGCGCCGAAACGGGGAAGGCGAGGCTTGTGCGGCGGATACAGGACGCATATGCAGTCTATGACTCGCTAATCGCATGCAAGTTTCATGGATTCGCCCTCTTCGGCACGCTCGACTACGAACTCGATGATATCGCGAGGCTATTGACCGCGGTGACGGGTTTGGAGTGGACGAACCAACACCTGCACGAGGTCGGGTCACGCATATACGCCATCGAGCGGCTCTTTAATGCACGCGAAGGGTTTAGCTCCGCTCAAGACACGCTACCCAAACAGTTCGGCGTAAACCTAAACCCCCTGTTACGGGAGTATTACAAGGAGAGAGGGTGGAGTAGAAAGGGGATACCCACGACGCTACCTCCGTCTAGGAAGCCTAAGCGGGCGAAACGAGTCGAAGTAGTCGCGAGCCCACTCGAGCAAATCAAGTTCCCACAACTCCAAGTAGCGCTTGACATGGACGCCGACGTGAAGACAATTGCTACTATGACTAAGCAGGTCTATGCTGGCGGTGCGCGAATAATCGAGGCAGGTACCCCATCGGTGAAGCGACATGGAGTTGACCGGCTTTTGCCTGCCATGCGAAAAGCTGCCCCTAAGGCCCTGCTCGTGGCCGACCTGAAGACGATGGATGTGGGGAACCTCGAAGCTCGGATAGCCTTCAGAGCTGGAGCTGACATCTCGGCTGTACTCGCGATTGGTGGGCGGACGAAGGTGATTGAAGCTGTGAGCGAGGCCGCGCGGTGGGACAAAGCGGTGCTCATAGATTTTATCGATTGTCCGGACCCGCTTGAGATGCTGGAGAGCTTGACTCGCGATCTCAAGGGGCACGAATCCCGGGTGGTCTTCTGCCTACATCGGGGGATAAGCGAGCAGCTGAAGGGTCGGGGAATCTATGAGAAAACACAACTAATCTCAGAGGCCAAAAAGCGGGCTGGAAGATTTCCTCTGGCTGTTGCGGGAGGGATCAAGGAAGGGGTTGCTAAAGATGTTGCTCGCGCGGGCGCAGACATATGTATAGCAGGAAGCGCGATCTACAATTCAACTAATCCTAAGGAAACCGCGAGGAGAATTTTGAAAGAGATAAGACGGAGCTACAAACAATAGTTTTTCTCCGCTAACCGTGCTTCCAGATGAGTAGTCAAGACAACATCTCACTAAGAAACACTAGCTCTTTAGCCCTAACTTCGCGGGCAAGTATTCTTTAACTACATATGCCAGCCCGTATTTCGAGAATGCCTGCTGCTCTGCTTTCTTTCCCAACTCAAGCATCTTCTTGATCTCGGATTGCCAGAACTTGGTGTTGTAGCGGGGGTCCTTAAGCAGCTGCTTTAGGCGTGCGACATCGAGTTCGCGGAGCTTGTCTGTGGGCAATTTGTAATCTATGATATCACTCGCTGTGACTCCCAAGAACTGCGCATCGGGTACAGCCAGCTCGTGGTTGATATATGCGAGTTTTGCGCTTCCGGAGATTACCACCATCGCGATGTGAAAACCAAAGGGGTCGCCATCGGTGAACAAGTAGACGGGAAGCCCGAGCTCATCATGCGCTCTCTTCAAAAAGCGTCGAGTTGCCCTGGCGGCCTGTCCTTTTAGACCCACGACCAACGCATCAAATTTCTTCCAAGCCTGCTCCTGCACGAAACGATGGTACATACCCATCGTCTCTATCGCGATAACCCGCTTCGCTTTGCACTTGAGGAACTCCACATCATCGATAGTCGGGGGGATTGTGTAGCCTGCGCGTCCAGCTTTTGTTGCGTCTATTACCACGCCGTCCTCGTTGACCACGAGCTTGCCGAAAACCGCGGCCCCGTCCTCCTCGGGCGTTAGGCCTAGGTCCTCACGTTTGAGCCCGCAGGTCGCCTCAAGGTCCTCTATGATCAAGTCGGATTCCCCTTGGTCGGAAAATGGTCCAGCATCCCAACCCTCGGCGGTGTAATACATCTCCCTGAGCGTCGCGAATTTTCCCCTTTCGATGAGTTCCTTCGCGAAATCGGCCGTGCATAAAAGCTGGGCGAACTTCTTCACCTGTTTCATGCTCCCCGCCGAGCGTAGCCCGTAGCGCGGCCCGAGCACGAAGTACCGGTGAGCCTCATCATAGATGATGTTGGAGGTGCTTCGTGAGGGCATCTTTAGCTTGGGTGGGTGGACCTTTTCAATATCACTCACTACCTCTTTGCCCATCTCGATGAGCTTCCCCGACGCCCTCTGCCTGTGCCCCCGCTCCCGCGTCATTTTAATTTTCTTCTTCGCCATTCTCTACACCAGCCACTTTTTTCAACAAGGGCTTAATATCTGGTTCCTTCACGCCTGCTAGCCTCGCTGCCTTTTGGGCGATTATCGGTAGGTACTTCTCAAATACTCCAGCCCGTTCCTGTCGCTCTTTTGTCTTTATCTTTCGGTAGAGGAACCTCCGAAGCTCACGCGCGGCCTCCATGATCGCCGTTCTTACCTCATCCAAGACCTCCGGCTCGTCGGCTATCGACTGCTTGCCCGCCGATGTGTATGGGACGTAGGCCGAGGCGACGTTCACGAAAAGAGTTAGTGGTGCTGTCGCGGAATCGACCCCGTAGCGGCGCCAATCGATGCTCCGCATAGCTGTGGTTATCGCACACCCGCCTTGGTCGAAGATGAGTGGCGCACGGTTAGCAAATCGTATCAATTCCATCCCAGTTTCGCCTTCCTCATTCTCACCCTTCCCCTCTGTCATCTTGCCGGCGCTTCCACCGTATGCAACGCCTACCTCGACTATGAAGGGTAAACCACCGCGGTATACCTTAGGGGGACGATTGATTGCGTAGACGAACTCAGGGTTTAGGATCTGACGCATGCCGCTCTCGATGTCGGCTGCCCCTATCGGTCGTAGCCCAGATGTGGGCGGTGCATACAGCTTTACCTGTTTGAAAGCGGAAACTATGCGCTCGGCTTCCTCCCACGTCAACTGGGAAGGCTTCTTGTTGGGGGGGACATCGGCTAGCTTGCATACCTCCTCGGCCTTACGCTTGCTGACCCGTGATAGCTCTGCCGAGAGAAAATTGACGACGTTCCGGCCTTTCGTGTGTTTCGCTAAGATCAGCAAATCGTCGGACATTATGCCCCACGGGTGGAGCGGCATGGGCTTGGGGCGCTCGGGTACCTTATCAGTAGCGTTCTCGAAGACGGTGAGCGTGCCGTCGGGTTCGACAAAGGTTATGTGAACATGAGGGTTTGAGATGGCTGTCATGCGGAGGTAGTTGAAGGGACCGTATCGAGAACGCATATAAGAAACACCTTTGGCCTCAATTTCCACGCGGGTACCTTGCCACTTGCCTTTGAATTTCTCTTCATTGAGGATTTTGCCTTCGTTCCTGTCCACATCTATCATAACATCAGCTCGCACGATTTCACCCTTTCCAGTTGAGGTGGTTACGGTGGCTGGTTTTCCAGATGTTATCTGCCCAAACATCACGCTACCTGAAACTCCAATTCCCTGCTGTCCCCGGGACTGCATGTAGCGATGCAGCTTTGTTCCCGCCAGCATCTTTCCGAACACATTGGGGATATATTCTCTAGGAATACCGGATGCGTTGTCCTCGACCACGATCCGGAAGTGCTCAGGTTCATCATTTACCCGCTTGATCATGACACTAATCTTAGGAAGGACCCCCGTTTCCTCTGCGGCATCAATCGAATTTGTGACTCCCTCATGGACTATCGTGGTCAGCGAACGAATTTTACCAGTATAACCAAGCATCGCTGCATTCTTACGGAAAAACTCGCTCACGCTGTGCTCCCTAAACTCTTTAAATAGTTCCTCTGCCATGGTTTTCAATTTTACCACCAGTTTTCATTTATTTGATTATCATATATTGATTTTAACATCTAAAATCGTTTATTTTCTCTGTTTAGCTCTCAAGAATGTGGCACTTTTTAATACCCTGCGCTTTCTCTCCAAGAACCGGTAGACCGTGGAATGCTTGGCGCCACCCAACAGCATCCCGAGGGCTTCACGGACAATTGCGAGTTGTTCGGCTGTTCCAATCGCTGCTACCGTTTTGCCGTAGACCGATATGTAGGCATTCGTGGTCTGTTCGAGGATTTGGCGTGTCTTTCCCCGTTCGCCTATCACCCTACCCTTAAGCCTAATCAGAGCACGGTCGGAATCCCCAGCGAAATCCCTCATGTCGGTTATCTCCAAGAGTTGGTCATCCTCAAACAAGCGAAAAGCCCGCTCCGAACTGAACCCTCGAGCTATGGCGGTTATTACTTCCCTAGCTTTCAGCGCCCCGAGTGGGTCATCTCCTAGCTCTATCTGCACCTCTCCGGTTTCGCTGTCGAGTGTAAGCTTCGTGCCGGTGCGCCGCTCTATCTCCCGTTTAGTCTGACCCTCTGGGCCGACCGCAACCCCTACCCGCTCCTTCGGCAATCGTGCATACATCTGCTACACCAAATTAACGCGAAACATGTGCTCAAGTATCTGTGCCTCAGAAAGAACCATGTTAATCTCAAAATGTTGTTCCATCAACAAACAAAAACCTTGCGGTGGATGGGCTCGTCTAAACGGAAAATTGAATATAACTTTGAAACGAGGGGTATTTGGTGCCGGGGTAGCCAAGCCAGGTAAGGCGCACGCCTTGAGAGCGTGTGGCCCTTTGGGCCTCAAGGGTTCGAATCCCTTCCCCGGCGCTGGGAGATAACATGAAGCGCTTCGAGTGGGTTGAACACCCGTCGGACATAGGCT
>JAUWXQ010000036.1 GCA_030616305.1 Hadesarchaea archaeon | reverse complement strand
GGGCACCGGCCACATGGCAGCTCATCGAAACGTGGACTGGAACCGTTCGAGCTCCTGCTGCCTGGAACCTGATCGAGACTTGGACCGGGACCGTCAGAGCGCCGGCGGCGTGGAATTTGATCGAGTCGTGGACGGGAACTGTCAGGACCACGCCTACGGTTTGGAAGCTCATCGAGTCTTGGTCTGGAACTGTCACTGCACCGGCGGCATGGCAGTTGATTGAGTCGTGGTCCGGAACCGTTGAAGCCGTTGCACCAAGCTCAAGCGTAGACGCGATTTCACCTTACTGGCAGACCTCTACGCCCTTCACAATCACCGCCACAGTCGACAACGTTGTGACCATAGAGAACGTTGCGCTCTACTACCGCTACTCGACCGACAACTCGGCCTGGGGCGCCTGGACGAGCTTCGGTACGGATAACGACGATTCCGACGGCTGGTCTTGGTCATTCACCGCCGACAATGGCGACGGGTACTACGAGTTCTACTCGATAGCCTCGGTTGGCGGTACGGATGAGTCCACTCCAGCCCAAGCCGATGCGCGATGTGGAGTTGACACAACTGCCCCGGCCATCACCTCAGTCGTAATCAACGACAACGATGGTTCAACCTCCTCGACCTCGGTGACCATCACCATCAATGCATCCGACGCTACCTCGGGTGTAGCGGAAATACAGTTCAGCGACGACAACCTCAGCTGGTCGGCATGGGAGTCCTTCTCGACGAGCAAGTCCTACGCCCTGCCTTCGGGTGATGGGCTCAAGACGGTCTACGTCAGGGTCCGCGATGAGGCTGGGTTAGTATCAGTAGTAGCGAGCGACTCAATCGAGCTCAAGACCGTTGTGCCGCTGCCTGGCGTGGTCGTGACAATCGGTCCCATAGCGGCGGGTTCAAGCGGCACGGCCGACTTCACGAGCTACGACATACCCGTAACCTACATGGCAATCACCCCAGTCCACGGTATCTCCAACGTGAGGGTCTACGTTAGGGTGCTTGAAACCGCGCCGACCGGTACACCCACACCAAGCCTGCCCGTGTGCTCATACTTCGAACTCACGACAAGCATCGGAGCTGCAAATATCAGTGAGGCGACGGTCTCGTTCAGAGTCTCTCGGGGATGGGTCGCGCGATGGAACATCGACGAGCAAGCGATCAAGCTCCTCAGATTCGATGGAGGCTGGCGTGAGCTGTCTACACAATACACGGGCGCTGACGCTGGCTACTTCTACTACAGGGCTCGCTCGGCCGGATTCTCCCTGTTCGCGATAGTTGGAGAGCAAGAGGCCGCACCGCCCACCGTGACTCCACCACCAGTCGCGCCTACTCCGCTGCTGGCACCTTCAGCAATACCGTTCGAGTTCTTCGCGGTGCTCTCCATGGCAGGGGCGTTCGCCGGCTTCTCCATAGCCTACAGCCTAATTCGACCATCGAGAGTCTACCTCATGCTCAAGCGGCTGGAGCGTGCTGTCGTTGGGGCGAGAAGGAGACGCATTGGGAAGCCCTTAGCCAGGCCACCGACGAGGGTCCGCAAGCGGGTGAGCCGGGCAGAGTTGGCAGCGTTAAAACGATTGGAGCGAATCATGCGAGAGCGTAGAAGGAAAGCGATGCGCAGGAGACAGGAAAAGCCCTCACCTATGCAGGCGAAGAGGGTTCGGAAGGGGGTGGACCAGTCAGAGCTGGCGGCGCTCGAGCGGCTGGATCAAATCAAGCGAGAGAGGATGAGAAAAGCTATGCTCAAAAAACAAAAGAAATCGCCGAGGAAGAAGCAGAAGAAACCGAAGCGTAAGCCACGGCGGCGAGCTAGCCCTTCGCGACGCGTTTCAACATGAACTCCCCGATCTCCCTGAACTTTTTGGCGGCCGGGGACTTTGAAGCGTAGCGCACGACGGGGACTCCAGCCGCAGTGGACTCGCGAACCTTTCGGTCCTCGGGCACGGCCGAGATAATCGGCCAGCCCAAGGCCTTCTTCACCTCCTTGATTGGGAGCTCGTAAGGTTCCCCTCGCACCTTGTTCACGACGACGCCTAAGATCGGGATCTTGTACCGCTCCGCAGCTCGGAAGGTCTTGAGCGTGCTCGCGATAGTTGGGACATCTGGATTTGTGACAATGATTATTTTATCGCACGCCTTCATCGCTGCGACCACCTCCCTACCGATACCGGGCGCCGAGTCGACCAGAATTAGCTTGTACTTATTCTTCAGGGGTGCCAACATCCCCCTCACGTCAACGAGGCGAACGTCCTCCCCGTACGCGATCGAGCCGAATAGGGCTTGCACCCCTTGGCACTTCACGACGGCCTCGTCAATCTGGACATCACCGGCTAAGGCGTCGTGGATGGTGACCTTAGGGCTGAGCTCGCCGAAGTGCAGACCTAAATTGGGTGCGCTGAGGTTGGCATCCACTAACAAGACATCACCCTTCATGTGATCGACCAAAGACAGGCCTATGTTCGCCACGGTGGTCGTCTTACCAACACCGCCCTTGCAGGAAAAGACCCCGATTACCCTGGCCTGCTTTGGCTTGATCTCGACCCCTCGCTCCCGTTTGGGCTTTAGGAATGATAGGAGCCCACGGCGTTTTGGCTTTTTTTTGATAAGTTTGGGCACTGTGCACCCTTGTCTATTTAAGTTTCCACCTGCTTTAAAAACAAGCTGTTTTATCCAACCGAAAGCCCTCGAGTTTGAGGATATTGGGCTCACCGACACCATGATTCAGAGAATTCAAAACGGAACGAGCTGGATAGTGTTTAAAAGAAGGCAGGTAAATCGTTAGGGTGATCAAGATGCCCAAGAGCTTTTCGACCTTTGTTGCAGTTGGATTAACTATCGGAATGATTCTCCTGGCGGCTGGATACATACTGAGGGGGGAAGAAAAACAGGAGGATGAAGAAAACCAGCCGGATGAAGCTACTGTAACCCAAGTGTACCAGGTAGATGACACCGGGGATATAGGTCCAAGGCACGAGAACTTGGTGGAGATAACTAGCGACCACTCGCCCCAACAAGGCAGTAAGGTCGCTCTTGGCGGTGAACTGAGGTGGTCTGGCACAATCCAGTGGACGGGCCCGGAAAACGAGAATATGAACACCTACGGGCGATCCGAACTCGGAATTCACTTGATCCTATCTAAAACCAGCGGGACTAACGAGTTGAACGTGGGGCTCCTCTTGGGGGACTACTCTGTAGAGATGGGCGTACCCCTCCCACAGGGAGCTACAGGATACTGGGAGTGCATAAGTCACGACAGTAAAATTATTCAAGAGCTTGGAGGAGAGAACGTTCAATCATCGGCATCCTTCGACCTCTCCGTCACCTACCAAGAGAGCTGAGGAGCCAGAAGGGTCACACAATTCATCCAGTACCCACATAGTATACCACGCCGATCACGAGGCCCTGGAGTTCATCCTCCACCCAGTAGGAATCGGGACTCGGGTTGCCGTCTCCCTTGGTCCTGAATCCGTATACTCCGTCTTCTATCCTGGTTTCGATTATCCTGTGGGCCACCGATCCGTAATCCGGCCTGGTCGGGTGTTCATATATTATAATATCACCAACTTTGAGCACAACCGGATCGACTTCGACCCAGAGGACCAAGTCATTATCGCTAAAGGTCGGATTCATGCTGGGTCCGCTATAGACGGAGGCGTGGATATTATCATCAAGATATGCCTCATATCCATGGAAATATTCAGTCCAGTTCTCTATTCCTTCGGGGAGGGGGAGCACGCTCGGAGGTTTCGACCAAGCGAGATACCACCCTACCCCCGTGATTACAACTGATACAATTAGCGCGAAAATCGCTGCTGTTTTTTTATCTATCAAATTTCACACCATTCCGATAATGGGTCCTTGCTCGGAAAATATAAGTTGTTTGCTTCGCGTTGGTTGCTGCCAAATGGATTTATAGCTAACGCTAGCTCGAGATAAAAAATAAGCTAAAGGGCACGTTTCGCTTACGTGCCCGCTAATTTACGTTTGCTAGCCCCGGCAGAACAATTTTATGGGGTCCAGAGTTAGGTTGTCGTCGGCTTTGAGTTGATAACCATTGTTATTGTTGTCCCACACGGCGTTCACGCGGATGTAGTTACCGGCAGAGGTCTCGAATATGGTTTCAGTCGAAGTAGTAGAGTTCTCAACACTGATGGACCAGTCGCCCGAATCCGTAGCACCTGTTAACTCCACACACATGTATGTCACGAGAAGCTGCCCCATGTTGTCATCGTGGCATGTAACGGCGACGACGATGTCGAATGATGTGTCCCAGGCGATGCTAACACTACCCCCGCTGGAGCTGATTGTGTTTTCACACCCAGACAAGTTGTCGGCAACGCTTGTTCCGTGCGCCACTATGTATATGTTTTCAATGCACGAGTTTTCTTTTGCAGCACCAAAAACTGTTGCTGGCCCGAGGGTCCCTGTTATACTAGCGTACCCTGGAGAGGGTGGTGTTGGAGGCTGTTCCTCTTCCTCCGCGGGTGGAACACCGAAAACTGCCCATGTCCCAACTGCCACTGCTGCTACTATGAGGATCGCTGCAGTCGTCCAAGGAAGTTTACTGGTCATTACTTTTTCACCTCCTTTTTTTCCTATCGTGGGTGCCCCTACAGGCCCAGGTTCGTAATCTAGTCTTGCCTTGCAACGCGGGCATTCCTTCGGCTGTGGGATCTTCGACTCCCACTCATATCCACACCGGGGGCACTTCATACAGCTATTATTATGAAAACGCGCTTATATATCGTTTTCGTGGAATCTATTACTATGATGATGATGTGCTATTATGAACCCAAATTGATTATTTTTTAGTTACTATGAGCCCAAGTACTCATTTTTCTTCGTTGGTAACTTTCATTTTTATCTCACGAGATTAACCGTTTATTAGGCGAGATGCATGGAAACCCGATTTGTCAACGAAGGCCGGACCAAACTTGAGGTACCAGACCCTCAACGCTTTCAAACAAGAGCCGGAGACTACGCCCCCTCGCTGACCCACGTGTTCTACAACCCGCGCATGGAGCTCTGCCGCGATATCTCGGTTTCAGCTGTGCAAATTCTCGCGAAGGAACTTGGCAATCTGCGGGTGTGCGACCCGCTCGCGGGAGTTGGTGCTAGGGGGACCCGCTACGCAAAGGAAGTCGAAGGGGTATCAAAAGTCCTCGTCAATGACCGTTCCAGCGAGGCATTTGAACTGATTAATCACAACATCGAACTCAACGGATTAATATCACTCATGGAGGCTCACAACGAAGATGCTAACACCCTGCTTTGGGGAAACCGCGGTAGGTTTGACTTTGTGGACTTGGATCCGTTTGGCTCTCCTGCGCCTTTCATTGATGCTGCCTGCTCCGCGCTCATTCGAAAAGGGATGTTGGCCATCACTGCTACCGACACTGCCCCTCTCTCGGGGACCCATGCACGGGCCTGTCTGCGCAGGTATGGTGCCAAGCCCCTCAAGACTGAATACTGTCATGAACTGGGCGTACGCATTTTGATAGGGTTCTGCCAGCGCGTTGCCGGCAAGCACGACCTCGCTCTAACTCCAGTATTGGCGCACGCGACCCAGCACTACTTCAGGATTTACTTACGAGCGCAGAAGGGGGCTCAGCGCTCCGATGAAGTACTTAAACAGCAGGGGTATGTGTCACACTGCTACGCGTGTGGAAGAAGAGTGCTGAGCCACAAGTTGGTTCCTGAGCTACCTACAACCTGTGAGTGCGGCAACCAGTTTTCCCACGCCGGTCCCCTCTGGGCTGGAAAACCCATGGACCTCAAGTTCATCCAAAAAGTGCTAAGTGATTTAAGGGAGAAGAAATTCAAACTCGCACAGGAGGAGTTCGCGCTTCTGAACCAATGCGCCGAGGAAGCCGAAGGACCACCCACGTTTTACGAGATAGACGAAGTCGCGAAGCGCGTAGGGGTTTCAACGCCCAAGATTGCCAAAATCATTGCAGGGCTTCGAAAACAAGGATACTTCGCCTCCCGCACCCACTTTTCCGGCACGGGTTTTAGGACAGACGCGCCCTTCGGCATCATAATAGGAATTTTCAGGAGCCTTTGAACCCCTTTGCAACGATATACGCTTCAGCGCTCCCCTTTCGCGAGGCAGGTGGTTTCGAAACCTTTACCGATTCGAATTTTCCCCTGACTTCACCCACGAACTCATCGAACAGCTCTCCCTGAAAGACCTTGATCAAAAATTTCCCACCCTTTCTGAGAACCTGCTCTGCTATATTCAATGAAGCACGGGCAAGCCCAACCGAGCGGGCATGGTCGACACTCCAGACACCAGAAATCTTTGGCGATACATCAGAAATTACTATGTCGGGTGGGTGTGGAAGGTTTTGTCTTATCATGTCAGGTGTCGATGAATCTGTGATGTCTGCCACCAGCGTTTTGATGTTTTCGTGGGGCAGTTTTTCGATCCGTTGGAGGTCGATGCCCAACACAAATCCGCCCCCACCAACCGCTTCACGCGCAACTTGGAGCCAGCCACCTGGGGCAGCCCCCAAGTCCACCACAACATCCCCTCGCTTTAGAATTCTGAAACGTAGGTTAAGCTGCTTGAGCTTGAATGATGCCCGGCTTCGGTACCCTGCGTGTTTGGCCATCCGATAATAATGCTCTCGTTTTCGCTCTTGCGCACGTTTACCCATACCTGACACCTTTCTCCGGCTTCAGGCCGCACGTTTTGAACCCGTTCAACACCCGCCTGAGGAGCTCGTGGAGGTCAGGGCTGTAGAAGAGGTGGCTCTCACACTTACAATCGCTCGCGCCGAATCCTCGGACACTGGGAAGATCTTTTACCAGCTCCTTGACCACATTACACTCCTTCCGCTCCTCGCTACGCGCGACTACCACGTCAACTGCCCGGGCATGGATCAGCAGGTGGTCGATGTGCCAGTGGATTTTCTTTTCCTCGCGCAGGTGGCGGCTCACACGTTTCTCTAACCCGCCCAAAGCAGACCCAATGTAAACATAATAGCCGGACTTGAAGTCGACCCTTCCCAGCTCCCCTACGCTAAGGGCAAGTCCGTAGGGCACGTGTACCAGCAGGGCATAGGTTCCTCGCTTCATCTTTATCCTCAGCTCGATAAATTACGCCTTGATTCGCCGCTCCTGGGTCGCGCTTTCTCCCGGGGACTCCTCAACCAACACCGTTATTTTGTCCACGTTTGGGTACGCAGACAAATTCTTCACGACCTCGTCCGCTACCACTCGCGCAAGCTCCTCGACCGTCGTGTTAATCACTGGGAGCCAGACCACATCCTCCTTCGGAAACTCGAACTCGCGGCCGTGTATCGAGATGCGGATATTTTTCCCTTCGGAGAGGCGCTTGAGGGCTGGGTTTTCCGCCGGCAGCAAGAGCAGATGGTCGTAGCCGTCACACAGTTGTTTTAACAAACTTTTGAGCTCTAGGAAGTCGACCACCAGGCCGCGCTCGTCTGGCTCTCCCTCCACGGTTACCCCCACGCGCCAGTTGTGCCCATGCAGGTGTTCGCATTTTTTGTGTCCTATGATGAAATGAGCGGCCGAGAACCCCAGCCCCTCCATCAGATCTATCCGCATCAGGGCACCCCGATTAATTTGTGTACTTGGGGGATTATGGCTATTTCCTTGACTCCTGCTCGGGCAGCGGTCTGGGCAAGGCGATACACGTGCGTCATCGAGGGGACACTACGAACTTCTCGCGCTGGTGTCACGGGCTGAATAACAACAGGGATCTTACCTATTCGCTCAAGCCGTTTACACACCGTAGTAATGATCTTTGGTTGGGTTGATGGAAGCACCACCACTTTCACAAAAGTTTCCACTCCTTGTTTGACCGCGAGCCTGATGCATGCGAGCTCCTCCTCTAACAAACGGGGCCAGCTCGAACGCGGCACTGCTCGGTGCTCAGGGAGCTTTACATCGATGGCTGCGATATTGGTGTACTTAACGACTCTCGCCATCGCCTCGCTGCTCACGCCGCTCGTCTCAAGATACGTGGTAAAGCTTGCTCGCCTACATGCGCGCGCCACATCAACGAGGAAATTTCCTGTGAGCAATGGTTCTCCGCCGGTCAACGAGATGCTGTGGGTGTCTGGGGTCATCAAATTTTTAACATGCCGAAGCACCTCTCTGTGAGTCATCGGGTTTCCTATGCGTTTGAATTCCGTCGAGCTAGGCTTCGTCTCAACTTCACATGCGCCTAAACGAGACTTTCTGAATTCTTCTGTATCACAGTATATGCAGTCCAAGTTACAACCCGCAAAACGAATGAAGACCTGCCGCCTCCCAACGTAGAGCCCCTCGCCCTGGATCGAGTTGAATATCTGCCCGACGTAGCCCTTTGCCATCTCCTCACCGGGTCTATCATTTTAGCTGCAAAAGCTTAAACATGGAGCCGCCGGTGGGGATCGAACCCACGACCTATCGCTATCCTCGCCATGAGTTACGAGGCGATCGCTTTCGGCGTGCCGAAGCACTCTACCAGCTGAGCCACGGCGGCCCAAGTAGAAATTGGATGTCACACAACAAAAAGCTATTTCGTTCTCCTGCTCATTTGTCCAAACACTTTAATATCGTCCTCAGAGATTGTGAAATGGTGAAACCGTGGTATCCACCTTAAAAGATGAACGCATTCTGTCGATTGAAAACAAGTTGAACTCACTGATGATTCGCCTATCAGACGTGGAACGTAGGCTGATTGCCTTGGAGCAAGCCTCCGGGGTTTCGAAACCTGCGGTCCAAACGTCCCGATCTGCCGCTACGACGAATATTGAACACAGATACCTCCGCCGCGCAATCCATACAGCGAGACGTGACTACGAGCGCAAATATCGGTGAACAGCGCGCCCTAGTGATGCAATGCGCGGGGAGTACTGGTATTATGCATTCTGGCTGCTAGTCGTCGGAAGCTGGGTCCTCGGTGTGGTCTACGGGAGGTGGGGTGGTGGCGGCTCTGGGGTCTTCGCCGATCTGGGCCAAGCCGTCAGTATACCGTCGCCGACCCAGATGAGCTGGTGGCAACCAATTCTATACTTTTCCCTCACTATTATCGCGGCCTTCGTACTCTCCCAAATCTTCTTCGGCGTGGGGGCGGCAGTCTTCATGTTTTCAAGGGGTGTATGTGACGCTTTGCTCCTCGGCAACCTTGAGCTGATGGTAGGGAGATGGACACTAACCTCCATCCCACCTAACGAGCTTTGGTCGGTTTTCTTCATAATGCTCGTCCTCACGGTGAACCTTCCCCTCTGCCTCTGGGCCGCACACTTGGGTACCCAACGGGCGACGCGAATGTTGTACCGCCTCAGGGGAAGGCCCTTAAAGCCTGCGGTGGGGGCGGAACCGACTCTAAACCTGCTCCTCGTCGTAACTGCATCGTTGGTGGCTGGTTTGGTGGCAACGTTCGCTCTTTTCTATGCTTGACAAACGTCTCTCCTTCCGCAAGACAAGACGAAAAAGTGTCAAATCCTAAACTTCCCCGCATGTCTTCAGTTGGTCTCACCACAACGTTTAAAAACAGCGTGTGTGCACATAAAAAAGATAATATGAAACTGAACGAACATTTGGCTGATTGTGACAGCGACTTGAGAGAGTTGATATTGAGAATCAGCGAAGTAACGAAAAAAATAGCCAAGGGCTTTGCCAGCCGCCAATCGTATTCTGATACACGCAATATATATGGTGAACAGCAGATGGCCCTGGACAAGTGGGCTGATGAGGTCATAATCGATGACCTGAAGGGCTCGGGAATCGTCAAGTATTTGGCATCTGAGGAACAGCCTGAGGTGCTCGAATTCGAGGGCGCCACTGGTGACCTTGGTGTGACCCTTGATCCATTGGACGGCTCAAGCCTCATTGGAGTGAACCTTGCGGTGGGCACTATAGTGGGAATCTACAGAGGAAACGTACTCTCCCCTGGAAACCAGATGGTTGGAGCAATGTATGTACTCTACGGACCACTCACAATCCTGACTTACACAGTTAAGAAGGGTGTGCACGAATTCGTGTTAAATGATGATGGTGAATTCGTGACACATGAAGAGAACATCCGGATACCAGACGGGAAGATATACGCACCAGGCGCATTAAGGAAGAATTACCTTCCATTCCACATGAAGTTCATAGAAGCACTGGAGAGTGAAGGCTACAAGCTCCGTTTCAGCGGTTCATTCGTGGCCGATGTGCATCAGATCATGCACAAGGGTGGCGTGTTCACCTATCCTGGTTTCGTGAGCAAGGAGAGTGGTAAACTGAGATTACTGTTCGAGGCCAACCCAATGGGCTTCATTGTAACACAAGCAGGTGGAGCAACCAGCGATGGCAGGAGAGATATACTCTCAGTGCAGCCGGAGGCGGTATCACACCGCATTCCTGTCTACATAGGCGGTAAGAAAGAAATAGATCTGATTCAGAAACTTAGCGCGGAGGAATAGAAATGTATGAACCAATACC
>JAUWXQ010000055.1 GCA_030616305.1 Hadesarchaea archaeon | reverse complement strand
CGATATAGGCCACATCAATCGCCTGGTGGCAAAACAGCTGTTCGAGGTCGGGTTCGACGCCCTCATCGTCCACGCAGCAATCGGAAACAAGGGGGCAATCGACCAAGTTGTAGAACTCGCTAATGAAAAGAAAAGAGGAGTTCTCGGGCTATGTGCGATGAGCCATCCCGGGGCAGCCGAACACCTAAACCAACACCTAGACGAGCTGATTGGGATAGCTGCATCGGCTAGGGTGGATGGATTTGTCTTACCTGCAACTTACCCTGAACTTATAACCCGCGCAAAGAAAACCCAATCCTCCAAGCTCGTGTTCACCCCGGGAGTTGGGACTCAGGGAGCACCGTTCGGCTCAGCCCTTTCGGCTGGCGCCGACTTCGAGATAATCGGAAGAAGCCTAGCACAAAACCCCCATCCTGCGGAGAAAGCCAGAGAGATACTGGAGGCGATGAGAAAATGAACGCCGATATCTCTAAAATTACACTCGCTCTGGCCAGGCACAACTGCATCTTGGTGGGAGAATTCAAACTCTCCTCAGGTGCCACGAGCCCGTATTACATCAACCTCAGGACCGTGCCATCATACCCTGAGTTGCTGGACCTTGTGACTAACGCATACGTGGCCAAGCTCGAGGACCTAAAGCTCGATTTCGACCGCATCGCCGGAGTGGCAACAGCAGGGATTCCAATCGCCACGCTTGTCGCACACAAGTTGAAGAAGCCATTTCTCTACGCCAGAAAAGAGGAGAAGACCCATGGGACCAAAAGTCTGATCGAAGGAGTGGTGAACAAGGGCGATTCCGTGCTGGTCGTGGACGATGTTATTACCACGGGGGGAAGTTTACAACATACAATCGAGGCTCTGCAGGAACGTGGAGCAAAAGTGAACCACGCGATAGTGCTTGTTGATCGAGAGCAGGGGGGTAAAGAGAACCTCGTGACGATGGGTGTTAAATTAGTCGCACTCATGACCGCATCCAAGCTCATCGAGGAACTCCACTTAAAAGGGATCGTTCCGAAAGGTGATTATGAGAAAGTGGTCGAGTACATCAGGAGGGAAAAATATGTTTAAGGGACGTGACGTGATTTCAATCCTGGACTTTACTCGAGGAGAACTCGAGAAAATTTTCAGAGTAGCTCTTAAAATGGAGAGGATTGGCAAGCGAGAAAAACCGCTTCTCAAAGACAGGGTGCTCGCAGCAGCGTTTTTCGAGCCGAGCACCCGCACCCGACTCAGTTTCGAGGCAGCTATGCACAGACTGGGTGGCTCAGTAATAGGCTTTTCAGATGCAGAGGGGACTTCTCTTGCCAAGGGCGAAAACCTGGCCGATACCGTTAAAATGCTCGACTCATATGCCGATGTCATAGTAATGCGTCATCGCGTCGAAGGTGCAGCCAAGCTCGCAGCGGAGATAGCTGAGGTGCCTGTGATAAACGCCGGAGATGGCAGCAAACACCACCCAACCCAAGCGATGATCGACCTGTATACGATATGGAGAGAACTGGGGAGGATAGATGGACTGCACATCGCGCTCACCGGAGACCTGAGGTATGGGAGAGCCGCCGCATCGATTCTCTACGCTCTGACAAAATTCAAGCCGAAGAGGGTTTCCCTCATCTCGCCAGCCTCCCTCAAACCGAGAAAGGAAATGGGGGACTTCCTTCGTGGTTCCAAATTAAAATTCTTTGAGGGGGAAAATCTGGAAGAGATTATTCAAGACCTCGATGTCCTGTATGTGACGCGAATTCAAAAGGAGAGATTTCCTGACCCGGCGGAATACGAGAAAGTAAAGGGCAGTTATCGTATCGCCCCGGAGCTTCTGAGCAGAGCCAAAAAAACAACGATTGTTCTCCACCCACTTCCAAAAATAGATGAAATCGACTTGCAAGTGGACGGGACCAAGTTTGCCAAGTATTTCCAACAGGCAGCGTACGGCGTCCCTGTGAGGATGGCCCTCCTCGCGCTCCTGCTCGGAGGGGTGAGATGATGAACGGTTCCGAGGAGCTGATAGTCCGAAAAATACGAGAAGGAACAGTGATAGATCACATCCCTGGAGGGCAGGCGCTCAATGTTCTGAAGATTCTGGGAGTAAGTGGCGAAGAGGACCACACGATTGCTATTATGATAAACGCCGAAAGCAGAAAGCTCGGTAAAAAAGACATAGTGAAAATTGAAGGACGTGAACTTGCACCTAGCGAAGTCGATAGAATAGCTATCATCGCTCCAAAGGCCACGATCAATACTATCAAGAACTATCGCGTGACGAAAAAGATGAAGGTGAAGCTACCTGGTGAAATAAGAGGACTGCTAAGGTGTACCAATCCTAATTGTATCTCTAACAAACCTCGTGAACCGGTGATCCCGTCTTTCACGGTAGCATCCCGTACGCCGACTTTGCTAGTATGTAAGTACTGCGGCACTTACATCTCACATGATGAGGTGGTGGCTCAATATACGCTCGCAAGTTGAGTGATGAACTTGCGAAAAAAACCTCTTCTTCAAAAATCTGGTGGGGCCGGGAAAGAAATTTTCTTCTATGGGGATTTCAAATTCAGACCTGCGAAAATCAAAAAAATAGTAGCTGAGAATCCAAAGGTAAAATCTTTTTATCTCAAACATGCGAGCACGAAACTTCCACATCCAGGACAGTTCGTTATGGTGTGGCTTCCAGGCAGCGAGGAGGTACCTATGAGCATTTCCGACGCTGGGGCGGACTTTATTCGAATTTCGGTCGCTAAGGAGGGCCCAACCACGGCCAAGTTTCACAAACTCAAAAGAGACGACATGCTTTTTGTACGGGGCCCTTTCGGCAATAGTTTCTCACTTGAGGATAGTTCTTACCTGCTTGTGTGTGGTGGTTGTGGTGCTGCACCGCTTATCTACGCTGCAAAGACCATCTCAAGAAAAGGCAAGAGATGTACTTACCTCGCAGGAGCCAAAAACCAATCAGAGTTTCTCTTCCTCGATGAAGCGCGAAGGACAGGGGCGAAAGTCCATGTGGCCACAGAGGACGGCTCAGCTGGTCATCGAGGGCTAGTAACGGACCGCATGGAAAAACTGCTCGAAAAGAAACATTTCGACTCTATACTCACGTGTGGGCCCGAACAAATGATGTACGGGGTCGTGAAAGACGGCACGAGTCGAGGAATTCGTGTGCAAGCATCACTTGAGCGTTATATGAAATGTGGCTTTGGCATCTGCGGCTCTTGCGTGCTTGACCCTACAGGGTTGCGCGTTTGTGTCGATGGTCCGGTGTTCGACGGTGCCCTCCTGCTTAAGACCAAATTTGGAAAACAGAAACGAGACGCATGTGGTTCGAGGGTGGGAATATGAGGTCAATCGTGAAAGGAAAACTTTTTACAAGCAAGGGGATTCTGGATGGTTCAATTTTGATCGAAGATGGACGAATAACCAGAGTAGCGAGAGATATTCAGGAGCAGGTCGATAGAGTTCTCGACTACCGTAAGAAAGGACACATCGTGCTTCCTGGACTAGTTGACATGCATGTTCACATGAGGGATTTCGAGCTCAGCTATAAGGAAGATTTTTACACAGGCACGGGCGCTGCGGCGATGGGTGGCTTTACGGTGGTCGCGGACATGCCTAACACCAAACCGAAAGTGAACAAGCTAGCTGTGCTGAGAGAACGGGAACGTGTCGCGAAAAGCAAGGCTTTGGTAGACTATGGATTGTACTACGGCGTACCCGATCGGGAAGACGACATAGTTGATGGGATTGAGGCACTAGCGATAGGTTTCAAGGTTTTCATGCAACACGAATTCTACACGGACAAGCGTGAGCTCACCGAAAAAGTGCTTGAGTTTGCATCTTGGAAAAAAATGCTAGTCGTCGCCCACGCTGAAAACCCAAAGTTCTTTGTGAAAACACAGATGGGCACAGCAGGGACGCCAGAAGCTGAAGCTTCCGCTATAAAAGACATCACGGGTCTCGCTTCAAGCTACGGCTTCCAGCCACACGTGACCCATCTATCTTCGGCCGCTGGGGCGAGGGAATTTTTGAAGTGGAAAAAGCAAGCCAGGATAACCGCTGACACTTGCCCTTACTATCTCCTTTTAAGCGATGACGATGCACGACTTCAAGGAGCCATAGCCAAAGTTCACCCACCGCTCAAGAGCAGCGCCGACGCAGAATTCTTGCTCAAGAAGTTGAAAGACGGCGGCATTGACGCAATTTCTTCGGACCACGCTCCCCACTCGCTTGAAGAGAAGGCGAACCTTGAGAGCGCGCTTCCCGGCTTCCCTGGCTTGGAGACAACGCTGCCCATCCTCCTCACGATGGTGAACAAAGGCTTGCTAGGAATAGAAGACATCGCCAGGGCGTGCGCGACCAATCCTTCCAAAAACCTAGGGTTAAACATGATTGGTGCGATAGAAGAGGGGAAGATTGGAAACTTGACCATAGTTGATCTACATCGCCGAGCCAAAATTGATCCCAAAACTTTTGTAAGCAAAGCTAAGTATAGCCCATTTGAAGGTAGAGAAGTGGAGGGCATGGCGGTGGCTACCATCGTTCGTGGTCAACCCGTCATGCTCGATGGGGAAGTAGTCACGCAAGGAGGATGGGGTGAAAATGTCAAAACTTATGGTTAGGCTGGGCAAGCTCAAGCTCTCGAATCCTACTGTTCTGGCATCTGGCGTGCTGTGCAACGGTTCACTCTTGAAGCAAGCGGCGATCGAAGGTGGCGCTGGTGCAGTAATCACGAAAAGCCTGACGAGAGAAAAACGCGAGGGATATCCGACGCCTGTCATCGTGGGTGTGGAAGAAGGTTTAGTCAACGCAATTGGGCTCGCGAATCAAGGTTATGAAGAGTTCTTGTCGCAGGACTTACCACTAGCGAAAGAGGGGAGAGTTCCCGTGATAGTGAGCGTCGCCGGTAGCAGCATCAATGAGCTTAAAGAGATTTGCGTGCGAGCTGAAGGGGCTGGGGCGGATGCGGTAGAGCTCAACCTCTCATGTCCCCATGTCAAAAAACATGGGCTCGAGATGGGAGCTGACCCCAGCCTCGTGCGCAAGC
>JAUWXQ010000003.1 GCA_030616305.1 Hadesarchaea archaeon | reverse complement strand
CGGCTCCGGCATCTACTCGATGACCGTCACGGTCACTGGCGGCGGGGCTACCCAGAACGACATGGGCACGGGCACTGATGCGGGTGACTCGCTGAGTACGGCGACTGAGATAAGCGCTGGTTTAGGAACGGGTTATATCGACAGCACGGACACTGCAGATTATTACAAGGTAAGCGTTTCGAGCGGCCAGACAATTAGTGTTAGTTCAACGCCTCCATACGGTTCTGACTTCGATCTCACCCTTTACGACACGGATCAGTCGTATGTCGACTCGTCCTCATATGGCGGAAGCCAGACCGATTCTGTTGAAGGAACCGCCACTTCATCCGGCTATTTCTATATCTACGTCGAGCAGTGGTCGGGCTCTGGAATTTATGCCCTAAACATTACTGTCACAGGAGGAACGGCCCAGAACGACATGGGCACGGGAACTGATGCTGGAGACTCTCTGAGCGCCGCCACGACGATCCCCGCAGGTTCGGGTGTGGGCTACATCGATGACACAGACCCTGCAGACTACTACAAAGTCAACGTTGGTGCAGGGCAGACGATAAGTGCAGACCTAACGCCACCCTCTGGCTCTGACTTTGATCTAACCCTTTACGACTCTAGTCTATCTTATGTTGACTCCTCAGCCTACGGCGGAAGCCAGACCGATTCAGTCACTGGAACCGCAACCACCTCGGGTTACTTCTACATCTACGTCGAGCAGTGGAGCGGCTCCGGCATCTACTCGATGACCGTCACTGTCACCGGTGGAACGGCTCAAAACGATATGGGCACGGGCATGGATGCCGGTGACTCACTGAGCATTGCCACGACGATCCCAGCAGGTTCGGGCACCGGATACATCGACTCGACAGACACAGACGATTATTATAAGATCGCGGTCTCAAGCGGCCAGACCGTGACCGTGAGCATGACGCCACCTTCCGGTGCCGACTTCGACCTCTCCCTCTACGACACGGACCAGTCCTATGTCGACTCCTCCACCTATGGTGGTAACATGACCGATTCTGTTGAAGGAACAGCCTCCGCCTCGGGCTACTTCTACATTTACGTTTACCAATGGAGCGGCTCTGGGATTTACTCGATGACCGTCACTGTCAGCGGCGCTGCAGCAGCTGCCCAGAACGACTGGAACTCCGGCCAAGACGCAGGTGATAGCTTTGCCCATGCCATGATGATCAGTACTGGTACAGGCACAGGCTATGTGGATGAAACTGACACGGACGACTACTACAAGGTTCAAGTTGGGTCGGTTGGTGCTACAATAAGCGCTACCTTAGTACCTCCATCTGGCTCCGACTTCGACCTTTACCTCTACGATTCGAGCCAATCACGGGTTGATTATTCTATTCTCGGCGGGAGCCAGACCGACACAGTTTCCCACGATACGACCTCCGCGGGCGTCCACTACATTCGTGTCCACCGCTACAACGGTTCTGGAACTTACTCACTCAACGTCTCGGTATCGACCGCTGGCGCCTTGGCGGAATCTGCCCACCCATACGCGAACAACTTCGACCAGACTTGGACCATTACCCGTTCCGGGGTAGGTCGAATCAGGGCACACTTCACTCAACTGGATGCGGAAAGCAACTGGGACTACGTGTACATCTACGACGAGAACAACAACTTCATAGAGAGCTACACTGGAAGCTACCGTGACCAGTGGACCTCATGGGTGGACGGAAGCACGGTAATAATCAGGTTGGTCACTGACGGCTCGGTTACGGATTACGGATTCACCGTCGACCAGGTGGAGACTGGGGCAGCGGTGCCGGTCACGCCATCTAACAAAGTCGCGGTCATCTTTGGGATAAACGATTACGCATACATTAATGATTTACGATATTGTGTGAACGATGCTCAAGACTGGAGGAACTACTTGGTCGGGCAGGGATACACGATAAGCTCCTTCCTCACGGATTCTCAGGCTACCGAGGCGAATATCCGGGCGGCGATAACGAATGCAGCAACTCAAGCGGGCTCTGATGGCACGCTAGTCCTCATCTTTTCGGGCCACGGGACTGATTCCTCGCCGGGAGACGCCCACGCATACTGCACATATGATGCTGGTTGGTCAGGGACCGGATACTTCACCGGTTCGGAACTGCAGAGTTTGGTGTCGGGCTACGACGGCAAGCTCTTCGTGTTCTTCGACTCCTGCCACTCTGGTGGGATGGATGCAGCTGTGAATCAAGCTGGCGCGAATAAGACGAATCGATACATGAACACTACATGCGGGCCTGCTGGCTATGGCTACGATCAGTCCGCATATCAAAACGGTGCTTGGACGTATTGGTTCCTGGAGCGTGGGCTAGTGGGCCAAGGCTTCGCCACCGCGGAGCAGGCATTTACCTGGGCCTCAGCGAACTACCCATACAGCGGCAACGATGCGCCTCAAGAGTTCGATGGGGACGCCGCAAACTCATTCAACATGTAAAGTGCTTTATGAATCGAGCGCCCCTTAGCTAACTATTTAAACAATTTCTCCCTAGGCTTCTTGGAGGTTGAAACTATAGCCGGTCGCATAATAGGCGCTGTTACAGGCGCAGTTGTTGTCATTGTAATTGTTTCCGTGGTAGCAGTTTACTTGGGTATGCAGTATGTTACGCCCACTGCAGATACATACAAAATATCTGGCTACGTGAAAACCGATGGCGTCGCTCTGTCTGGCGCCGCCGTAACGCTGGACGGGGAATCGACCACAACTAATTCTGATGGTTATTTTGAGTTTACTGGTCTGGAGGGCAACAAGAGTTATTCGTTGTCCGTTAGCAAGTCAGGTTATGAAAGTTATAACGCAACCATTCAGCTGGGAACTCAAGACTTACAAGTCAGTGAAATTAGCTTAAAGGCCGAAGAGGTTGCGATGCCACTGGCAGCAATCAAAAGCGTCATTGCCACACGAGAGAGTGTCTCCACCGACAATGTGGAGGTTTACTTCTGCGTCCCGTCCGAGCGAGTTGAGAACGAAAACTTTGCCACCGGAGTTGTTGTGAGTGACCAAAAGTCCATAGTGTTCATCTACAACCAGACAACGGGCACGATAACCGTGGAAAACGAGTACACCGCGACTACGAGCGATGAGCTCCAAGCGATGTCTACTATCGTCTTGAAAGACGTGACCTCCCCTTACGCCCAGGACCATCTTGGCCACTTTAACGTCAACAAAATCGTTCCATTCGGGATTGTCAAAACCGATGGCTCGTACACCTTCAATTATTACGATGGGTATGTTGAGTATCCTGTCGATCTCTGGGGCCACGGCACAGCCACGCTCGACGAGAATGGAGAAGTGACGTTTATCACCCATGAGTGGATAGAATAGTTATCTCTTCAAAATTCGAAATTTCATTTTGGTTATCAGTCTGTGGATGAAAGTCATTTTAAGCCCTAGCGTGATATCGGATAAAGGTGGCAGTTTGCAGAAACTCGTAATCAAGAAAATCGTCGCACGGAAGATATTAGACAGCCGGGGAAATCCAACCATTGAAGTGGATGTGGCGGTTGGAAATGGTAAAGTAGTGGGATCTGGCAGGGCCGCGGCCCCCAGTGGAGCGAGTAAGGGAAAACATGAAGTCATGGCGTTCCCCAGTGGTGGACCGGATACATCAATTGAGGTATTGAACACGGTCGCATCAAAATTGGTCGATATCTCAGCTGAAAAACAGGAGGAGGTAGACTCGCTTCTTCATGAGCTAGACGGTACGCCCGATTTTTCCAAGTTAGGCGGGAACGCGGCAGTAGCGACTTCAATGGCCGTGGCAAAAGCCGCGGCGTCTGCACTCGGCATGCCCCTTTACAAATATTTCGGCGGCGAGGGGGCATTCTATCTTCCTTACCCGATTGGCAACGTGCTGGGGGGTGGAGCGCACGCAGGTAAGATGGCGCCAGATATCCAGGAATTCATATCGGTAGCGGTTGGCGCGAAGAGATTCGTTGATGCAGCGTTCGCGAACACTCGAGTTCACAAAAAGGTCAGGGCAGCGATTGAGAGCAAGGACAAAACGTTTACCGGTGGGAAGGGCGACGAGGGAGCTTGGGCACCCAATCTCGATAGCCTCCAGGCGATGGATGTAGTGGCACAGGCATGCGAACAGGCCAGCGATGAAGTTGGATTTGAAGTCAGACCATCTCTAGACGTTGCGGCGAGCAGCCTCTATGCTGAGACTCAAAAGAGATACATTTACGAGCGTGAGGGGAAATCACGCGATGCTGGCGAACAAATCGAATTTATTATTGATTTAATTAAAACTCACAAGCTCTTTTACGTTGAGGACCCGTTGCACGAGGAAGATTTCGAGGGATTTGCGGAGCTCACACGTAAGGTGGGAAAGGATTGCCTGATATGTGGTGACGATCTCTTCGTGACGAACGTGGCACGAATTCAGAAAGGTATAAAAGCAGGGGCAGCGAACGCCGTGCTAATAAAACCTAACCAGATAGGGACGCTCAGCGACACGCTCGCGGCAGTCAAATTGGCGAAAAAACACAATTACGTTCCAGCGATTTCCCACCGTTCAGGAGAAACTGTTGACGAGACGATCGCTCACCTTGCCGTGGCATGGGGGTGCCCTCTCATAAAGACGGGTGCAGTCGGGGGCGAGCGTGTAGCTAAACTTAATGAATTAATCCGAATCGAGGAGGAGTTAGGAGAAAAAGCTAAAATGGGGCGATTTAGATGAGCGCGGCGGAGTTCGGAGAAGGCGTGGTCGGGCTAGTGGATTTCGACACCTACCTCTCGAGCGGTGTTCACATAGGGACCCGGCAGAAGACTGGCGCGATGGCACCCTTTATCTATCGGGTCCGCCCAGATGGTCTCTACGTACTCGACGTACGAAAGACCGACGAGCGGATAGCATCAGCGGGCAAATTTTTGGCGCGGTTCGATCCCCAAAGAGTGATAGTGGTTTCAGCTAGGCAATATGGGCAGCGCCCGGCGCAGCGGTTTGGTGAGGTCACAAGGACGCGGCCGATTGTAGGTAGGTTTATCCCGGGGACCTTTACCAACCCCCATTACAAGGGTTACATCGAAGCAGCCACGCTCGTCGTCACTGACCCCTTCGCGGACGAACAACCGCTACGCGAGGCAGCCCAAGTTGGGATTCCGGTTGTTGGGCTTTGTGACACGGACAATGAGACAGCGGATGTGGAATTGATAATCCCCACGAACAACAAGGGGCGCAAGGCTCTCGCGCTGGTGTACTGGCTTCTAGCTCGCCAAGTGCTCAGAGAGCGAGGGGAACTCTCGCCCGATGCACCTTTCGAGGTTCCAGTGGAGGAGTTTGAGACCAAGCCGGGAGGCGAATAGGTGAGGCCTCCGGTGGTCGCAGGGCAGTTCTATGCAGGTACTCGATCGGCCCTTCTCGAGCAGGTTGAGTGGTGTTATACCCATTCACACGGTCCGGGAGAGGTGCCTAAAGTGCAGCCAGGGTCGAGACGGCTAGTGGGCTTGGTGTCGCCCCACGCGGGCTACATGTATTCTGGCCCGGTAGCTGCGCACGGGTTTGCTCGGATGGCTCAGGACGGTATGCCCGGTTCAATTGTAATTTTGGGCCCAAACCACACGGGCGCGGGTTCGGGCGTGTCGATAATGACATCAGGTAAGTGGAGAACCCCTCTGGGGGAAGTACAAGTGGATAAGCAGTTGGGCGAGGCGATTAAGCGGGGGTCGGAGATAATAGATGTAGATGAGGTTGCTCACGCACATGAGCATTCCCTCGAAGTCCAGCTCCCGTTTCTCCAGCATCTCTTCGGCGATGAATTCAAAATAGTGCCGATATGCATGATGTTACAGGACGCAAAAACGAGTAAGGAGGTCGGGGACGCGATTGGCAAAGCCGCGGTAGGGAAGGATGTAGCGATCATCGCTTCAACTGATTTTACCCATTATGAATCCCAACGTTCAGCCACCACGAAGGATCACAGGGCAATAGATAAAATTCTGGCGCTCGACGTAGGGGGGTTGATTCGCACCGTCGAGGAGGAGTCAATCACCATGTGTGGTTACGGACCAGTTTCTGCGATGTTGCAAGCCGCTAAAAAACTCGGGGCAAAAAAGGCAGAGCTACTGAAATACGCGACTAGCGGGGAAACTGCGGGCCCCATGCCACAAGTTGTTGGGTACGGTTCAATTGCGGTATCAAGGTGATTAAGGTGCGGCCATTGATTGTGAAACTAGGCGGGAGTGTCATCACCGACAAGCGCAGACCTTTTGTGGTCAAGCGGGCGGCCCTCAGGCGACTTGCGCGAGAGCTAGCGGCGGCGAAGGGGCCGTTAGTGATTGTGCATGGAGGTGGCTCGTTCGGACATCCGGTAGCATCAAAGTATGGGATCGCGGAGGGGTACAAAAACAAGAACCAACTGATGGGCTTATCGCTCACCCACCGTGCCATGGAGCGGTTAAATGCTAATGTAATCGAAGCCCTCCAAAAAGCAGGTCTCCCGGCGATTGCGGTACAGCCTTCAGCCTGTGTGGTAGTCAGCGGGGGGCGAATTCAGTCGATGGAGCTCGCACCCGTCAAAAAACTACTCGAACTTGGGCTCATCCCAGTTCTGTATGGGGATGCTGTACCAGATATCAGTAGGGGGATGAGCATACTTTCTGGAGACCAAATAGTGGCATACCTCGCGGGAGAACTCAAAGCCTCTAGAGTCATCTTAGGGGTGGATGTGGACGGTGTGCATATGGCAAACCCGAAAAAAGACAAAAGTGCCATACTCATACGGAAAATAACTCCTGCAGATGAGGAACTCATTGCGTCGCTCGGTGCGGCTGAGGAAAAAGATGTCACGGGTGGGATGGAGAACAAGGTCAGGGAATTGCTGGCGCTTGCCAATCGAGGCGTTGAGGCGGAGATCGTGAATGCAACGAAGCCAGGGGTTTTAAAAAGAGCAGTTCAAGGTGAACGAGGGCTTGGCACCGTGGTGGTGGGGAGGTAGTAAAATGGGCCGGAAAACCGTGGACAGGAAACTTGACCACTTGAACATATGTTTGAAAGAGGACATCGGGGCCATGTTCAAGACTACCGGGTTTGGAGATGTGGACCTAGTCCATATGGCGCTTCCGGAGCTAGATCTCCAAGAAGTCGACCTGCGGACCTCCTTTCTGGGAGCTAAACTTGAGGCACCTATCATGATTTCTGCGATGACGGGCGGTAACCAGCGTGGGATGAAACTTAATCTAACGCTGGCTTCAGCTGCTCAGAAACTTGGTCTAGCGTTCAGCGTCGGTAGTCAGCGGGCAGCAATCGAGAATCCCAAGCTGGCGCGAACCTACAAGGTCCGAAGCGTCGCCCCAGATGTTTTCCTTGTCGGTAACTTAGGCGTACCTCAGCTCACCCACGGTTATGGAGTGGCAGAGGCGCGCAAGGCGGTTGAGATGCTGGACGCCGATGCGCTCTCAATCCACATGAACCCTCTACAGGAGCTCGTGCAGCCTGAAGGGGAGCCGAAGTACCGTGGGGGCTTGGCTAAGTTTGCAGAAGTTTGTAGGGGGTTGAGTGTACCAGTGATAGCAAAGGAAACCGGCAGCGGGCTGAGCGCAGATGTTGCGCGAAGGCTTGTTCGGGCGGGCGCGGCCGCGATAGATGTCAGCGGAGCAGGAGGCACTTCTTGGGCTGGGGTCGAAACGTTTAGGGCGAAGAAGCGTTCTCGTTTAGGAATCACCTTCTGGGACTGGGGCATACCGACGGCCGTGTGTACGGCGGAGGTAGCATCAGCTGTCAAGGTGCCGGTCATATCTAGTGGGGGGATACGTTCTGGTTTCGACGCGGCGAAAGCATTGGCGCTGGGAGCAGACCTTGTCGGCGTGGCGCTTCCTGCTCTCCGCGCTGCGTCGTTAGGTGAAAAAGCAGTTGTTGAGTTTCTTAATGATTTCATGACTGAGCTAAAAGCAGCGATGTTCCTGACGGGATGCAAGCGTGTTAGAGACCTACAAGAGGCGCCAGTGGTGGTCACAGGTAGGACTCGCGAATGGTTGCTTGCTCGTGGTCTAAATCCGGACAAACTCAAAGGAGCGCGGAAGTCATGATGGTGGAAATACTTCCAGTTGGTGGCTTGGGTGAGGTGGGCAAAAACATGACCGCACTGGGCTTCGACGGCAAGTACATCCTCGTGGATATGGGGATAAGGCTCGACAGCATTATGGCATTTGAAGATGCAAATATAGGGACCATGGGCCGCGAAGAGCTCATAAACATCAACGGAATCCCTGACGACGCTATTCTCCGCGGCCGAAAGGTCAGGGCGATAGTGCTCACCCACGGTCATTTGGACCACATAGGCGCGGTGGGCAAGTTAGCACACGCCTACGACGCGCCGATTTACGGCACGCCATTCACCATCGAGCTCACGAAGAGACTCTTACGCGAGGAGCGTCGTTTCAAGATCAAAAACGAATTTAGAACCGTGACGCCTGGTGACACCGTGAAGGTGGATGGTATCGAAATCGAGTTCATTCGCGCCACACACAGCATTCTGCACACGACCTTGCCATTGGTGGGCAATGGAGGCACGTCGGTCCTCTGTGCCAGCGATTTCAGGCTTGACGAAGAGCCCCTGCTCGGGTACAAGACCGACCGCGTGAGGCTGAAGCAATTGGCCAACGAGGGATTGCTTGCGGCCATGGTCGGGGCAGTAAGGGTGGACAATCCGGGGCCGACTCCTTCTGAGGCACATGTTAAGAAGCAGTTAGAGGAAGTCATGAAAGAGGCAAGTTCGGGCGGGGGTTTAATCCTCGCAACCACATTTTCATCTCATATCGTCAGGCTGAAGTCTATAGTCGATTTGTCGTTTGAGATGGGGCGCACCCCGGTCTTGGTTGGGCGCTCACTCCGCAACTACTGTACGGCGGCGCTCGACCTAGGATTAGTGGACTTCCCGCCAGAACTGTACATCCATGGACGACCTAACGCCGTGCGCAATCTACTCCGAGACATGCAGCGCTCGAAGGAGGATTTTGTGTTGATATGTACTGGGCACCAGGGTGAACCAAACTCCGTGCTCTCCCGTATAGCTGACGGCCAGTTCCCACTGAAAGTAAGCAATAGAGATGAGGTCATCTTCTCCGCAAGTGTCATCCCGAACCCCATCAACGAGTCAAACCGGGAGCTTCTGGAGACAAAACTCCGTGCTCAAGGGGCCCACATCCATCGAGATGTTCATGCTTCTGGCCACGCTGGAAAAGTCGATACCGCTGAGTTCATCGAGCTCGTGCGGCCGGAGCACCTCATTCCCTGCCACGGCACATCGGACAAGCTCAGGATCATGCTTGAACTAGGAAAAGAACTCGGCTATTCGAGCGGGCATCTCCACCATCTCCGAAATGGCATCTCCCTGAGGCTTGGCGGATAGAATGGACGTGTTGAGATATCTGGAGGAGCGCGCGCGTTTGGTCGAGCGTGAGATAGATCGCTGGGTTTCCCCTAAGTTCAAGCCAGAGATCCTAGCTAAGGCAACACGGCATTTGATCGAGGCAGGAGGGAAGAGACTTCGCCCGTGCATAGCGCTCACAGCATGCGAGGCTGTGGGTGGGAGACCTGAGGATGCTATAGAATCTGCTGCGGCCCTTGAATTGCTCCACAACTTCACCCTCATCCACGACGATATTATGGATCGGGACGAATTCAGGCGAAACGTGAAGACCGTACACGAGCTGTGGGGGGAACCCGTAGCGATAATAGCAGGAGACGCCCTCTTCGCCAAAGTGTTCGAGGCGGTTGCGGCGAATGCTCGTAGGCTCAAGCTGGAAAGTGAGCGCGTGGTGGAGCTATTCGACACAATAAGCAAGGCGAGTTTTGAGCTCTGTCGAGGTCAGGCCTTCGACATGGTGTTCGAGGATCGTAGAAGCGTGAGCGAGAAAGAATACATGGGCATGGTGAGCGGGAAGACCGGAGCGTTGACAGAGGCATCGGCGAAGGTCGGAGCCTTGCTGGGCAAGGGGGAGCCAAAGCAAGTTGAGGCGCTCGCTAGCTACGGTCGTTTGATTGGTGTCGCGTTTCAGATGCAGGATGACGTGCTTGGTGTCGCAGGTAACCAGAAGAAGTTTGGCAAGCCGATTGGGAGCGATATTCGGGAAGGCAAACGAACATTGGTCATGATTAAAGCCCTTTCAACAGCGCCGAAGAGAGACAGAGCTATTCTCCTCCGCGTACTCGGGAAACGCGACGCATCGAAGCAAGAGATAGAGGCCGCAATTGAGGTACTAAAGAGATCCGGCGCAGTTGACTATGTCGCCGAACAGGCCAGAAAGTTTGTCGCGGACGCAAAATCGAAGTTAGCTCCCATATCTAAGTCAAGGGCAAAGGAGATACTCTTCGCGCTGGCCGATTTCGTGGTCGAGCGAGAATTTTAGGAAATGTTAATGCTTGAACTGAAAATTCTTCAACAAGTTTTATGTTATTGTGCTGTTAGAGATAATGATAAGGAGGCAACCGGTTGGAGGATGTTCGCAGAGAAGCGCTACGATGGGCTCTCACCAATGCCGCTGAACATAAGGGGCGGGCCAACGTCAAAGCCGTCTTAGGAAAGCTCGTGGCGGAGCTGCCAGGATGGCGATCAAAAATAATGGAGCTCTCAGAAACTGTGGAGCAGGTCGTCGCCGAGGTCAATGCTTGGCCTCGCGAGGAGCAGCTTTTCCAATTACGAAAAGTTGGGCGCGTGGAACGGCCAAAGCCAGAGGAGCGACGTGGTCTCCCCGATCTGCCTGATTTCGATAAATACCCTATGGTCATCACTCGCTTTGCCCCGAACCCTAATGGTCCGCTGCACTTAGGACACGTTAGGACCGCACTCCTGAGTCATGAGTATGCCCGCCGCTACAAAGGCAAGTTCATTCTTCGCTTCGAGGATACCAACCCAGAGAACACGCTGCTCGGGATGTACGAGTTGATTAAGCGCGACCTGCGGTGGATTGGCCTTAGCTGGGATGAAGAGTACGCACAGTCGGACCGCCTTGAGCTGTACTACGGCTACGCAGAGCGTCTCATTAAGGAGGGCAAGGCATACGTGTGCACGTGTAAAGTGGAGCAATTCCGCGAGCTCCGAGATCGCGGAGAACCTTGTCCGTGTCGCGGGCTTCCGGCGGAGGAGCATCTAAGTCGCTGGGGGCGGATGTTGGCGGGAGATCTTGTGAAGGGAGAGGCGGTCGTGCGCATCAAGACAGACATAAAGCATCCGAATCCAGCTGTGCGGGATTGGCCAGCACTTCGCGCGGTGTTGAAACCCCACCCGCGAGTCGGGGGACGCTACTCGGTCTGGCCCCTCTACAATTTTTCCGTCGCGATCGACGACCACGAGATGGAGGTAACCCACATAATAAGAGGCAAGGAGCACGAGGTGAACGAACAACGCCAGCGTACGCTCTACGATCACTTAGGATGGCGTTATCCCACGGCAGTTCAGCATGGACGCTTGGCAATGCCTGGCGTCGTGCTGAGCAAGACCCAGACCATGCGTGCCATCCAGAGCGGAGAGCTCTCTGGTCATGACGATGTGAGGCTAGCCACAATCGCCGCCCTTCGTAGGCGGGGTTTTGTCCGCGAAGCGATAAGGCAGCTGATTTTGGATGTAGGTATGACACTTGTTGACTCTTCGCTCAGCTGGGAGACCCTTTACGCGTACAACCGGAAATTTGTGGACAAACTAGCAAACAGGTACTTTTTCGTGGCGAACCCCGTGAAGCTGCTGGTACACAAGGCCCCAAGCCTTAAGGAAGCGTGCCTCCGCCTCCACCCAAGCCGGCCAGAGAGTGGTGAACGTATTCTGCCGCTTAAGCGCGAAGGTGACGCGTTGGTGTTTCATGTGTCAAATGAGGACGTTGCTGCATTGGAAGAAGATCAGATGTTTAGGTTGAAAGACCTGATGAACGTGAAGCTGACTGCCAAGGGGAGAGCTCTCGAAGCCGAATTTCACAGCTTGGAAGTCGCTGAGGGACCCAAGATCCACTGGGTTTCAGGAGGTGCGGTCAAGCTTGAGGTGATAAAACCAGACAACACCACCGAGCACGGTTTAGCAGAGCCAGCAGTGGCAGGGCTCCAACCCGGCAGCATCGTGCAATTTGAGAGGTATGGGTTTATCAGGATTGACGCGGTGAGGCCCAAGCTGATTGCGGTATATGGTCATAGGTGATTCAGCTTCAAGCTCTCCCGACAACAACAGATTTTTATCTATAGCTGCGTATCCCATAACTAGTCACAAAAAGCCTATGAATGATGAGGTGAAAAACCGAAGGAGGGGAGATAAATGGCTAAACCAATTTATGTCAGGTTTGAGGTCCCCAAGGATCTAGCAGATAAGGTATACGAAGCGGTCGAGAAGGCACGCGATACCGGAAAGCTCAGGAAAGGAACAAATGAGAGCACCAAGGCGATCGAGCGGAAGAAAGCTGTTTTGGTAGTGATCGCGGAAGACGTCGAGCCAGCCGAGATCGTCGCCCATCTACCCGCACTCTGCGATGAGAAGGGCATCCCATACACTTATGTGCCCAGCAAGCGCGAGCTCGGGGCAGCGGCTGGCATAGATGTTGGATGTGCAGCGATAACTATCGCCGAGGCTGGGCAGGCCACCGATACAGTCAAGGAGATAGTCGAGCGCATCAAAGAACTCAGAAAGTGACTTGAATGCCAGCTGTAGAGGGATTCGGCTTCCCCGCCGAAGTTATTGAGATACGTGCTCGTACCGGGGTGACTGGCGAGATCATGCAGGTTAAGTGTAGGGTACTCGAGGGGCGGGACAAGGGGCGGATCATAACCCGCAACGTAAAGGGACCGGTGCGCGTTGGCGATATCCTCATGCTTCGCGAGACCGATCGGGAAGCAAGAGAGATCAGGGTGCCATAGATGCCTATCGCCCGAAAGTGTTCGTTCTGTGGCGGGCGAGTCGAGCCCGGCAGCGGCCTGATGGTGGTCAAGCGGGATGGCACGGTCTTGTTTTTCTGCTCCAGCAAGTGCGAGCGAAATATGAAGCTTGGGCGGAAGCCGCACCACGTCAAGTGGACCGAGCGCTCCCGAAAGCTGAGGGGTAAGGCTTGAGGGAGCAAACGTTCGTCATGGTAAAGCCCGACGGTGTGGTGAAGGGACTTACTGATGAGATAATCGCGCGCATCAAGCGGGCCGGGTTGAAAATAGTTTCGATGCGGCGGCTTAAGATGGACAGGTCGACTGCTGAAAAGATTTATGCGATTCACCGAGGCAAGGAGTTCTTCAAACGCTTGGTCGAGCATGTGCTTTTGGGGGATGTGGTCGTGATATTGGTGGAGGGAGATAACGCGATCGCGCGAATGCGCGAGTTGATAGGTACCACTAACCCGGCGAAAGCAGCCAAGGGAACCATCCGGGGGGACTTTGGTACGAGCATCACGGAGAATGTTATCCACGCCGCTGATTCAGCTGAAAGCGCTGAGCGCGAGTTGCCGCTATTTTTTTCAGATTTAGTAAAATTTAGCGCATAGCTCTAATACCTTACTTAAACTTTGGCACCCACCATTACTTGGTGGCGAAAATGCGGGAGCGCAAAGTTAGGCAGCCCTTGATCGCTGTGCTAGGTCACGTAGACCATGGAAAAACTTTACTACTGGACGGAATCAGAGGCACCACCGTGGTCGCACGCGAAGCTGGCGCGATAACTCAACATGTTGGGGCAAGTGAAGTACCAGTGGACACCATCAAGAGAATTTGTGGCGGTCTTCTCGAAAAGTTCAAAATAGAAGTGACGCTTCCTGGCTTGCTTTTCATCGACACCCCGGGACACGAGGCTTTCACAAATCTGCGTCGGCGTGGGGGGGCCTTAGCTGACCTAGCGGCCCTTGTGGTGGACATCAACGAGGGGTTCATGCCGCAGACGCTCGAGTCCCTGACGATCTTGAAATCTTACCACACGCCTTTCATGCTCGTGGCGAACAAAATCGACCTCATCCACGGCTGGCAGTCGATACCGAAGGCAAATTTCTTGGGCTCCTTCGCGAAGCAGCCCCCAAAAGTGCAGCAGGCGCTCGACGAGAAGATATATGAACTGGTCGGCAAGCTGCACGAACTCGGATTTGAGGCGGAGCGCTTCGACCGCGTGAGTGATTTCCGCAGACAGGTTAGCATTGTTCCGGCGAGTGCCAAGACCAGAGAGGGCCTGCCTGAGGTTCTCACCGTGCTTGTCGGTCTTGCCCAGCGATTCCTCGAGCGTGAGCTGACGGTTGAGGTGACAGGACCAGCGCGGGCCACGGTGCTCGAGGTAAAGGAGGAGGTAGGGCTCGGAAAGACGATAGATGCAATCGTGTACGATGGCACCCTTGCGAAAGGGGATATTTTCGCGGTCGGAGGCCTCGACAACGTGATAACGTCGAAGGTTCGTGCGCTTTTACGCCCCAAGCCGCTTGATGAGATTCGTGATCCCGAGGACAAATTTGACTTGGTGAATAGGGTTTACGCGGCGGCGGGAGTTAAGATAGCCGCTCCCAACCTCGAGGGGGTAGTAGCCGGAGCTCCGCTGTTAGTGGTTCGGGATATCAGGGAGGCGGAGAAACTGTGGCAGGAGATGCAGCGGGAACTGGAGCGGGTGAGGATAAGCGCGGACGTGAACGGGGTTGTTGTAAAAGCGGATGCTCTGGGTTCACTTGAGGCCCTGGAGGGACAGCTTCAGACAAAAAACATATCGATTAGACGTGCGGATGTGGGGGATGTTTCACGTCGTGACGTGGTCGAGGCCGTGAGTGTTAGGAATAGCGACCCCCTTCTCGGAGTGGTGTTGGCCTTTAACGCGAAGATCCTTCCTGACGCGCAGACGGAGGCAGAGCGCGAGGGGGTGCCGATCCTACAAGAGGAAATAATCTACCGACTGATAGAGAGGTACGAGGAGTGGGCGAAGCTAAAGCGAGAGGAGGTGAGGGCAAAGCGTTTGGAGGGCTACGTGAGGCCTGCCAAATTTGCACTCAAGCCCGGCTACGTGTTTAGACGGAGCGACCCAGCAATTATCGGGGTGGATGTGCTGGGTGGCGTGCTAAAGCCGAAGGCGCCTCTCATGCGCAAGGATGGTAGGTCTGTCGGTACAGTTCGAGAGCTACAAAAGGAGAAAAAATCAGTGCGTGAGGCCAAGCTTGGAGATGAGTTGGCAGTTTCAATCGAGGGCCCGATGGTTGGGCGCCACATCCAAGAGGGTGATGTTTTATACACGGACGTCCCTAGGGACCATGTGCTCGCTCTGAAGCGAGACCTGCGAGACCTGCTCTCGGGGGATGAGCTCGCGGTGCTGGATGAGATAATCGCGATCAAACAACGTGAAGATTCGACGTATGGGGTGATGTGATGCCGTTCAAAGTGGTGGTAGCAGATCCGGAGACGGGCAAGAGCTACAAGCTCGAGGCGCGCGACCCGGAAGCCCGCAGGTTGGTTGGGCTACGCATAGGGGACAAGCTCGGTGGAGAGGTGGTCGGGCTCCCTGGCTACGAGATCCAGTTGACGGGAGGAACTGACCGAGACGGCTTTCCCATGCGTGCAGATATAACAGGCACCGGGCGAACAAGAGTCCTGCTGGCGGGTGGATCAGGCTTTTCGCCGCGGAAGCGGGGAGAGCGCCGCCGGAAGCGGGTGCGCGGGTCTAGGATCTCCGAGGCGATCGTGCAGGTGAATGCGAAGATCGTGAAGCGCGGGGAGAAACCTATTGAGGAGATCTTGGCGCCGAAGGAAGCTGTGGAAAAAGCGGCCTAGTTACCATGACGGAAACCAACATTTGTTTCTTGATTTGTATCTGTGGAAAGCCTGCGCGTTTTATATCATTTGAGCCGAAAACTTGAACGAGGTGCTTAGGATGCCCCAGTCTGTCGTCAACATAGGCCTTGTAGGTCACATAGATCACGGTAAAACGACGCTCACAGAGGCACTATCTGGCGTCTGGACCGATGTACATAGCGAAGAAATACGCCGCGGCATCACCATCCGCCTTGGCTACGCTGACACGTCTTTCATGCGCTGCTCGGAGTGCGGCCGTCACAGCACGGAGGAGAAATGTCCTTACTGTGGGGCGAACACCAAGTTTCTGCGCCGCGTTTCCTTCGTCGATGCTCCAGGACACGAGATGCTAATGGCCACGATGATTTCTGGGGCCGCGATTATGGATGGCGCTATGCTTGTGATTGCCGCGAATGAGTCCTGTCCCCAGCCCCAGACAAAGGAGCACCTCATGGCCCTAGAGATAATCGGGACGCGGAATCTAGTTGTGGCACAGAACAAGATTGAGCTGGTCCCGCGCGAAAAGGCTCTCGAGAACTATAACCAGATAAAGGAGTTCCTCGCGGGCACCTTCGCCGAAGATGTCCCGATAATCCCTGTCTCGGCCATCCATCGGGCAAATATAGACAAGTTGATTCAGACGATCGAAGAGCACATCCCAACACCCAAGCGGAACCTCACAAAACCTCTGCGCATGTACGTCGCTCGTTCGTTCGATGTCAACCGCCCAGGGGCAAGGCCGGAAAAACTTGTGGGAGGAGTCTTGGGGGGCTCGCTACTTCAAGGTAAGCTAAGTGTGGGTGATGACATAGAGCTTCGCCCGGGAATAAGGGTGAGCCGGGAGGGTAAAACGACATGGCAGCACTTGAACTCAAAGGCAGTCAGCCTGCACGCGATGGACAGCTCGTTGGAGGAAGCAGTACCGGGTGGCTTGATTGGCGTGGGTACCTTACTTGATCCGTCCATGACTAAGGGGGACTCTCTCGTGGGCTCCGTCCTAGGAACTCCAGGAAGCATTCCGGAGGTACTTGACACGCTGGAATTGGAGATCCATCTGATGAGGCGGGTAGTTGGGCTCCAGGAAGAGTTAGAGGTGAAGCCTCTTGTGACGGGGGAGCCCCTCATGCTGAACGTGGGAACAGCTATGACGGTTGGGACCATCACGAGCGCCCGGGGGAGCAAGGTCACCGTGAGGCTGAAGCTCCCGGTATGCGCCGAACGTGGTACTCGAGCAGCGCTGAGTCGCCGCATTGCTGGCAGGTGGCGCTTGATCGGACACGGTATTATCGGCTGAATGGTGAATTTGGTTGCAGGTTATCGCGGACACTAGCTTTCTAATGATACCAGGTATGTTCGGTGTTGACATCTTGAGCGAACTCGAAAGGTTGCTTGAACGCCCCTACAAATTAGCGATTCCAAACCCTGTTGTGCAGGAGCTCAAGCGTATCTCGGAGCATGGCAAACCAAAGGAGAGGGCAGCGGCAAGGGTTGGCCTGCTATTAATCAAACGAGGGTCGGTCATCAAAGCAAAAGGCGGGGCCGATGAGGTGATCCTAAAACTCGCCACCCATAAGCAATGCGTGGTTGGGACTACTGATGCGCTCCTGAGAAAGGAGCTACGGCGCCAGGGCGTCCCAGTAATTTATTTACGGCAAAAGTCTCATCTTGCAATAGACGGGTGGATTTAGAGGTTGAAATTTCTGAGGTAATGTGATGTTTGAATTCGAGCCCGCGATGCTAGCTCCGATAGCTGGTGCGATAGCCCTCGTGTTCGCAGGGTACCTCGCTTTCAGGATTTTACGACAGCCCGCCGGGACAGCGCGGATGCGGGAACTTTCGGACATCATCTACCGCGGGGCCATGACTTTTCTCAACAAAGAATATCGCGTGATGGTAGTCTACGCAGTCATCGTGGCATTGATTTTGGCACTGGTTGTGAACTATCCCACCGCCATAGCTTTCGTGGTAGGGGCATTTTTCTCGGCGCTGGCTGGCAACGTTGGAATGAGGGTAGCTACTAAATCAAACGCCCGAACAGCAGAAGCCGCTAGGAAAAGCATCGGGAAGGGGTTAAAGGTTGGTTTTTCAAGCGGTGCGGTGATGGGGATGTGCGTTGTCGGGCTTGGACTTCTTGGCGTGAGCATCTTCTATTTTCTGTTTGGGAACCCTGAGATAATCGTTGGCTTTGGCTTTGGGGCAAGTTCGATAGCTATTTTCGCGCGGGTAGGCGGCGGCATCTACACAAAATCGGCGGACATGGGTGCAGACTTGGTTGGAAAGGTCGAAGCTAAAATCCCGGAGGATGACCCGCGAAATCCAGCTGTGATCGCAGACAACGTGGGCGACAACGTCGGGGATGTCGCCGGGATGGGGGCAGACCTTTTCGAGTCGTACGTGGGGTCGATTATCGCTGCGATGGTAATCGGTTTCATGGGGGTCACCGTAGGAGGCGTCGCGCTGGGCCAGACAGATGCCGTGGTGCTTCCCATGTTACTTGCTGCGGTCGGGATATTTTGTTCGATCGTGGCAACATTTTTCGTGCGGACAGGGAAGGGTGCAGGAATAAAGGTCCTTCACATGGCCCTCAACAAGGGGGTATTCGGGAGCGCTTTCTTGATGGCGGCAGCGTCGTTTTTCCTTATCTGGTTTTTCGTTGGCGCAATTGAGATATTTTACGCGTTGCTGGCCGGGCTTATCGCTGGGATTTTGATTGGTATCTCAGCGGAGTATTACACTGAAAACAGATTTTCTCCTGTGAAATCTATTGCCGTGTCCTCGCAGACGGGCCCTGCGACCAATATCATCAGCGGTTTTTCTGTAGGGATGCTGAGCACGGTGGTTCCAATCATAGCGCTATCCGTGGCGATCCTTGTGGCATATTACTTCGCAGCGCTTTACGGAATAGCGATTGCAGCGGTCGGCATGTTGAGCACGCTTGGGATAACGCTTGCCACAGACACATACGGTCCCGTGGCCGACAATGCGGCAGGGATAGCCGAAATGGCCAAGATGGGAAAGACCACGAGGGTTCGCGCGGAACGGCTCGATGCAGTCGGGAACACCACCGCTGCGATAGGTAAAGGGTTCGCGATCGGTTCAGCTGCCCTTACTGCGCTAGCGTTGTTTTTCGCATATACTCAAGCGGTGAATATCCAAACACTCAACATCATGGACCCAAAGGTTATCGTTGGGATATTCATAGGGGGGATGTTGCCATTCTTGTTCTGCGCGCTCACCATGCGTGCGGTGGGCAAGGGAGCGTCCCTGATTGTGGGAGAGGTACGACGGCAGTTCCGGACTATCCCCGGGTTGATGAAGGGAAAAGCGAAGCCGGATTACAACAGGTGTATAGGGATCAGCACCTCCGCTGCCCTTAAAAACATGGCTCTCCCGGCCGCGTTGGCTATCCTCAGCCCGATTGTAGTTGGTCTCATCCTTGGTGTGGAGGCTCTGGGTGGCCTGCTGGTGGGCTCGATAGTCACAGGGCTCTTGTTAGCGATAACCCTTGCGAACGCCGGGGGGGCATGGGACAACGCAAAGAAATACATCGAGGAAGGACACTTGGGTGGAAAGGGAAGCGAGACGCACGCGGCATCCGTGATAGGGGACACCGTAGGGGATCCGTTTAAGGACACCTCAGGTCCGTCTCTCAACATCTTGATCAAGCTGATGTCAATGGCTGCCCTGTTGTTCGTCCCACTCCTGTTAAAAGTCTGGGGCGGATGAAATGATAGATATTAAGAAAGACATAAAGCTAGATAAAAGGCCGCCTCATTTTACCGGGTAAAGGGCTTGGAGGTAGTCCGTCTGGTAAAAGAGTCGCACGTTTCTTCTGTGTTTATAAGGAGTTGAAGGGAAAGGAGAAAGGTATTCCAATGCCGTGCGAGGAGGTTACACATAAGATGATAGCCCGCATGATGAAAATTACAAAAATTGAGGTGAAGTGATGTACAAGATAGTGACCGTGGAGGACACAGTCCGCGTGCCCCCTAATAGGTTTTCCGAACCAACAAACGAGGTCATTATCGACGTCATCCGCAAGGATTACCAGGGGTTGACAGACAAAGATGTTGGGACAATCTTAGCGATTACTGAGCTCAAAGAGGTCGGGGTCGGCAGGGTGATAATGGGTGATGGCGCCAGCTACCACGACGTAACTTTCGAGGCGCTCATCTACAAGCCCGAGGTCAATGAGGTCGTGCTTGGCGAAGTTGTTGAGATTGTGGAGTTTGGAGGGTTCGTTCGTCTGGGGCCAATCGACGGGCTCGCGCATGTTTCTCAGGTGATGGACGATTTCGTTGGTTATGACAAGAAAAAAGGTGCCCTTTACGGAAAGGAGTCAAAGCGCTTGCTCAAGGAGGGAGACAAGGTTAGGGCCCGCATAGTGAGCGTGAGCCTGAAGCGCGGCACGAAAGGCGGGAAGATAGGCTTGACCATGCGACAGCCAGGGCTTGGTAAACTGGAGTGGATCGAGGAGGCCCGCAAGGGGGCGAAGGCTTGAAGGAAAAAGCATGCCGCAATTGTAACCTCCTCACCGAAGCAAACACTTGCCCGAACTGTGGTGGGGCATCCCTCTCAAATGATTGGACCGGTTACGTTGTGGTGCTTGAACCCGATAACTCCGAAATCGCGAAGCGTCTCAATATCACCAAGCCTGGAAAATATGCGCTGAAAGTTAGGTAACGTGTAAAATTTTGTGTTGTGGCATTACTCTAAGTCAATCTCGAACACTGCTACTGGATGCTCAAGTTCAAACCCGAGGATGACTTCTGGGTGGATCTCCCCCACTACCCCTAAGCGCTTGTCCCCTGCCGTCAGCTCGGCGGCACGGCCATCTAAGAAGCTCGGGTGCCGTGCCGTGTGAACTTCCCAAGCGACGCCGAGTTCCCGTAGCAGGGCTTCCGCTGCGGCCTTGATATAGGTAAATCCGAGGTTATCACCTATCACCGCCGCCGCTGCACGACGCACGTTCCTCGTCCCGGTCTCCGCCTTTTCGTCTAACACCACGACATCTCCGACTTCAAAAATCCGGTGGGGCAACGGGTTGCGTCGGTTCTCCCGCAGGGCTGAGAGGAGTGATGGAAGCAGCGAGTTTCTGATTATTGTGTACTCCTCCGACACAGGATTCGCGATCTCTGCTGCCTCACCTTTCTTCCGCATTAGCTCGAAGCTCACGCGTGGGTTCGTGAGGGTATAAGTCATCGCCTCCATGAATCCCAGTCCCGTCAGAACCCGTCTGGTCTTGTCGCTAATCTTCTCAATAGGGGCCCGCTTCCCAGTCGTCAAGACCTTCGGCAGCGTGGGCTCCAAGCGGTCGTAACCGTAGCCTATCGCTATATCCTCAATCAAATCTACCTCATGCATGATGTCGGTTCGGTACGGCGGGGCAAGCAACGTCAGAACATCGCCCCTTGTTTTGGCCACCCCGTAACGCATCTTCTTGGCGATTTTGGCGATCTCCCCAGGCATCAGTTTGAGTCCTATAGTTTTGTTCGCGTTGTGTGCGCTCAAGCGCCATTTCTGAGGGGTAAGATCAGGTGCACGAATTCGCTTGCTTGGGTATTTAACCACGACCGACTTGAGTTTGAATCCACGCTCGGCAAGTCCAGTCATCAAAATCGTTAATACTTGATTGACTACGCGCTCTTCTTGACCTGTGACGTCGATGAAAAATTCCTTCGTGTTCTCTGTGACACGCGTATCTTCGCTGTTGACGATCGGCGGCATCGAAAGCACGACACCACGCGAATCGATGAGCAGAGGATATCGAGGTAAATTTTGTATTATCGCACCGTACTCAATTCCCTTCGGGTGCTCGTGGAGGATCTGGGCGGAGGTCAGCTCACGACCGAAATCTAGGGGGACGAAGCGAATACCATCAGGCAAGGTGGTGGTGTAGCGGATGGGTGGCGTGATGGTGTCGAGGTCGTAGACTCCTATCGATCCCCTCTGGCGGTTTCTGCAGAGAGACGCGTGCAGCTTCTCTTGGACCTGCATGAGCGCAGTGACCACATCGTTGGTTAACCTGACACCGGTAACCACGCCCGCGGCAATGTAGGGGCGGATGGACTTGACGCTACGATCGGCCTCAACCGTGACACCAGATGCACGAAGTCCATAACTAGGCAACCCCACCTCTATCCCTAAGAAACCCCTCAACGCGCGAGCGACTCCCTCTGGGCTTAGCAAATCCGGGCGGTTATGTGAGACCTCCAACTTGATTTCGTCGCCTGCCGCCTCGGCCTCGATTCCCATCATCGACAAGTGGTTGCACAATTTCTTCTGCTCTACTCGCTTGCCGAGTAGCCTACAGAGATCGTGGTAGCTGACGGTGATTGATGGCATGTTACACCATCCTCCTGCTACGGAGCCACTCTACATCGTTCCGGTAGAGGTCTCGGATGTCATCAATCCCGAGCCTGATCATGGCTAGTCGCGAGAACCCGATTCCCCACGCAAGCACGGGGTGGTGGATATTGAGAGGCCTTAACAGTTCCGGCCTAAACATTCCTGCTCCAAGAACCTCCAGCCACTCGCGCTTTTCGGGAAAGTATACGTCTGCTTCAACACTCGGCTCTGTGTAGGGGAAGTAGCCAGGCCTGAACCTTATTTTGGGGAGGCCGAGTTTTATCACAATTTGTTTCAGATACCCGAGCATGTCGCGCAACGTCAGATCCGGGTCCATCACGATGCCCTCAGCCTGGTAGAACTCGGCGAGGTGTTTGTAGTCTATTTTTTCGTGACGATAAGTGCGGCCTATGCAGAAGACCTTCGCTGGCGGCTCGGGGTGTGAGGCCAGGTAGCGGACGGTCGCTGCAGTCGTCTGTGAGCACAGCACAGGTCTTCGGCTTATATCAACGTTGAACTTGTAACCCCAGCCCGTTGACCCAGGGATGCCCCGTTCGTGCGCCGTGGCTACTCGTCTGACCAACGCGGTTGAGGGCAACTTTGTCTGCTCCGGTCTCGAGAGGGACAGACTGTCATGAATTTCGCGGGCGGGGTGGTTTTGGGCTTGAAAGAGGGCGTCGAAATTCCAGAACTCGGATTCAACGATTTTTCCCCTTATCTCAACGAACCCCATCTCCAGCAATATTTCCCTAAGCTCATCTATGACCTGTTGCTGCGGGTGGACCTTCCCCGGATAAATCGGCGTGCCAGGGGCAACGACATCGTAGCGTCTAAATTTGGCCTTGTGCCACCGCCCGCTCGTCAGGAGCTCATGGGTTAGCTCGCTTACCTCCTCCACGAGTTCGATCTCTTGTTCTAAAACCTGCTTTCCGAGCGGGGTGAGCTCCAATTCACGTCTGGTTTCTTCATCGATTTTCACCAGTCCACGTCCCACCAAAATGCGGAGTGGTTCTTTCGTGTCCACGGACAGCCCGTCAACGTTGCGCTCTTCAACGGCGAGCAACTCAATCAGCACCTCATCGGCGGTCTTTCGCGATAGGGCAGCATCGCCCCTCCTTGTTAAGGTCAAGAAGGTCTTCCCCTCCCGCTTGAGAAATTCGGCCCAGCCTCTGCGCTTGAGCCATGTGAGGGCTATACGTTTTTGTTCTTCATTCAGAGTCGCACGAGCGGCTATTTCCTCGATGGATTCCGAGCCGCAGCCAGCCAATGTCACGAGCATCCGTCGCTCAGGCAATCTATCGCGTGCATACTCTTGGCCCTCAAGAAGAAGGATAGCTTTTGAAAACTTTCTCTCCTGCGTTTCTACCAGTCCACGTTCTGATAGGCCGAGGGCAGCTCGCATTACTGTTGATTGGTTAAGGCTGATCCGTCTAGCAAGATCTGTGGCTCCCGCTCCCCCCCCGAGCTCTTGGAGCGTAATGAGGACTTTCTTCTCTTGGAAGCTCAGCCCCTCGATGATTGCGCGGAGATCCAACTTCAATCCCAGAAACACAAGGTAAATTGGAGTTATAAAATCCGCTGCAGGAAAGATCGAATCTGAGCTCCTAGCGTTCTAAATAGGGCTTTGTCTCAAATAGGACATTCACCCGGTGAAGTGCTCGTAGCCGCGGTCAGGCAGTTTTTGTGTTTTTCCATCCTTTTGAACAAAAACACCTCTTCCTTTCGCCACGCGCCCGATCTGTGTTGCCATTGTGCCAATGCGTTTGAGCATTAGTTGAACTTTTTCCCATCTCATCGGTTTAACAGTGAAGAGCAATTCAAAATCCTCGCCCCCGAAGAGCACGAAATCATCTAAATTGAAACCGTGCTGAATCGCAAATTTTCTGACGAGTGGATGCGCAGGGATTTTGGCCCGATCGATGATAATCTTGATTCTGCTCTCCCTCGCAAGCTGCCAGAGATTAGCCGCCAGTCCATCCGTCACATCGATCGCCGCCGTCACCGCCCCGCTCCGCGCAAGCTTTCTGCCTTCCCTTACTAGCGCGATCGGCTCGAGCTGGGCTTTGACGAGCGCCCGATATCCCTTGAGAGGAAGTTTTTCCAGCAGGAGTTTGAGGCCAGCCGAAGCCGCGCCCAGCTTTCCAGTCACTGCCACGATATCACCGTCTTTAGCGCCTGAGCGCTTCAGTAGCTCCTGTCTGCGGGCCAATCCGAACGCCGCCCCCACGATCGTGATTTCACCGCTCTCATCCAGATCCCCACCGACGACATATGTGCCGTACTCGCGTGCTGCCTCGTCCATCCCTTTTACAAGTTGTTTTACGAATTCGACATCGAGTTTCCTCGGGAGAGCAACCGAAAAAATTAGCCCTAGAGGTTCCGCTCCCATTGCTGCCAAGTCGCTCAGGTTAACCACGACAGCCCTGCGCCCTATCTGTCTCGGCGTGGTGCTCGGCGGAAAGTGGGTCCTAGCGACGAGCATGTCCGTGGTCGCGACCAAGCACATACCATCAATGTCGATCGCAGCGGCATCGTCCCCGATACCAATCCTGACATTGGGACCTCGCCTGCACACCCTGCGCGTGATTTCTATTAAGGCGCGCTCCCCGGCGTCGCTCAGCTTCATCCCACTCACCTATAACAGAGGAAGATTGCACGTGAGCTTGTCCGCCTGCTCGCTTGGGGCCGGGCCTATCGCAAGCACGGTTGAAGTACCAGCGGGAAGTTCGGTCAGGCCAGCGTCTTGAATCAGCTCGTGTGGCAACTTGGCTTCTGTCGCTTGCTCTTGAATTTTGCGCAGTTCGTCTTCTCCCATAACCTTCACCACGACTTTTTTCTGTCCCTCGCCAAGCCACGCCGTATACCAATCCCGGTGTTCGCGCCTAGCTTTCTCAGCCGAACCCACCGAACCGTGGGCGACCTGTACCGCGAGCTTCCCGGGGCTCATGTTTAAATCTGACCTTACCACGAGGACCTGTTTGTATTTGAATATCAACTAACCTCGCCCCTTTGTTCAGGAGGTTGCTCAGGGGCTTGCTCTTTAGGTTGCTCTTGGGTTTGCTCGTCAGGCTGCTCCGTGGCCCGCTCCTCCGGTTGCTCCTTTTGCGGTTCTTGAGACTGCTCTGGGGGTAGTCCTTCTGGCTCTCCCTTCCGCTCCTCTTGAGACGGTTCCGGCGGAGGCGGGATTGGTGGCTGGGGAGGTTTTGGTGGTTTAAACTTTCTGAAGAATCCCATCACTACCCGCGTATACGCGATTATCACTTCAAACCCACCCCTAAAGTATGCGATGACGACAAGCACGGCGCACACACCCACAGTGAGCCCCACGAACGGTGCCAGCTGGAGCATCGCCAGCTCGGGCCTCGCGAGGAAGTATCCCACGTAGATGACGAGCATCACCCCTAGGGCCAAACTCATTCCCATGCGGGCCCAGAAGTCAAGGCTCTCAAGCTTGGGGTAGAGGATCAGGGAGAAGAGAAAACCTGGGGCTATTAAAAGGAACAGGCCCAGTATCACGTATCCGGCAATATCTAACATTCAATCACTCGTTACCGTTATCTGGTTGTGACCTAAAAAAGGTGCGAGGTGTGGAAGTGCGTGCCGACGTTGTGATAGTGGGTGGCGGCCCCGCGGGATGCTTCGTCGGCGGGAGCCTAGCGAAGCGTGGGTTTGATGTTGTAGTGGTGGAGGAACACGGTGAAGTGGGAAATCCAGCTTGTTGTGCAGGAATAGTCGGCGTGGGAGGGTTCGAGGAGCTGGGGATTAAACCAGGGAGCTGGGTGCTGGGGAAGCTTCGCCGCGCCGTAATTTATCCCCCTTCCAACGAACCAATCGAACTTACCAGGGAAAAAGTTGAAGCATTTGTAATCAATCGTGCTGAATTCGACCGCGTCCTCGCGCGGGAGGCCGCGAGTGCCGGGGCTACATTGCTTCTCAAGAACAGGTGCGTCGATGTAAAGATCGGTCGTGACTCGATTGTGAAGATTAGGGGCACTCATACGGGAGAGATCAACGCACGCTTGGTGATAGGTGCAGACGGTCCGAGTTCCATCGTCGCTCGGAAGGCCGGTCTGTTAAAATCCGAGCGGTATCTCAAGTGTGCCCAAGTAGAGGTCATAGCAGAAGCCCGAGCGGACGCAGCTGAAGTTTATCTGGGCCGCTCGTTTGCTCCCGGCTTCTTCGGCTGGCTCGTCCAAGCAGGCGATGTCTGTAGGGTGGGCCTTGGCACCACTGAAGGGAACCCGCTCCAAATGCTACGTTTCTTCCTCGAAAAACACCTCGTGATATCCAAAAAGGTTGAAAAAGTGAGGACGCTCGAAATCTGTACTGGCCTCATCCCAGAGCCGTTCTCGCGCAAGCCATATACCAACAGAGTGTTGTTGGTTGGAGACGCTGCTGCCCACGTCAAACCACTCACAGGCGGGGGAATCTACATCGGGCTCTCGTGCGCGAAATTTGCGGCTGAAGTGGCTACACGAGGTCTAGAAGCGGAACCCGATGAGAAGACGCTTCGGATTTATGATCAAATGGTCAAGGAGAAGTTCGGCCGGGAATTTGAGCTGGGAGTCCGTGCCCGGAGGGTCTTCGAGATGATGTCGGATGAGGACTTGAACACCACCCTCGGGATCCTGAAAAAGGATAGCGTGAAGAAACTCGTGCTTGAGAACTTCGATTTTGACCATCATGGTAGTTTGATTCGCGCTCTCGCGGCTGAGCTACCTGGGCTTCTCCAGGAACTCGGAGTGAAACGGGTCATGAAATACGTACGTGGTTTGCTTAGCGTTAAATAAAAAAGGCGGGAACTTCGATCCTTCTCTTACTCCTTCAACGAGTTCGCAAATCTCGACCACTTCGCTAGCTCGTTGTCTTTTTCTGGTTAGGATCTTTTTCCCACAGTCGGTGTCTTCCTTCGTTCCACCACGAAGGTTATCCGCATTCTTCCCCGGTTTTTCGCCCGGGTTTTCACGCGGCTCCCCGTTGTCCGTAGACTCCGGTTCGACCTCCTCTGCGGGCTTCGGTTCCCGCCAATCTCTACTTGGCACGGTTACTCTATTTATAGATTTTTTTAAAAGTGGAGATATTTCAAAAGTGGAGCTATAGACAAAAACGGTCAGAGCCCGGCTTTTGACAGCTTCTGAAGCAACTTTCCCCCATTATTCATTTTCTTTCATGATTTCTAGCCTTTCGATATTCAAATATTCCAGTCTTGTGAATGAGAATTTGGTGTCAAGATGCCCGCCAATCTACCACCAGAGTATTTCAAAGCTGAAGAACGCTACCATCAGGCGCGCACTTTGGAAGAGCGAATCCTAGCGACAGAGGAACTCATTCGCGTCGCCCCAAAGCACAAAGGAACTGAAAAGCTCCTCAAGACCCTCAAGCGGCGCCTAGCCAAGCTCCGAAGTGAGTTGCAGGAGAGGCGTGAGCGCAGAGTAGGCAGAGGAGGCGGTCCAAGTTTTGCGGTCAAGAAGGAGGGTGCAGCGCAAGTAGCTCTTGTGGGGATGCCCAACTCAGGAAAGTCGTGGCTACTGCGAAAGCTTTCAAGCGCTTGCCCCGAGGTAGCAGACTACCCGTTCACCACCCGGGAGCCTGTGCCCGGAATGATGCAGTTCGAGGATGTGCAGGTTCAGCTCGTTGAGGTGCCCGCCATTGTTGAGGGTTCGAGCCTTGGCAAGGGGCTCGGGGCGCAGCCTCTCAGCGCAGCCCGAAACGCAGACGCCATTGCCCTTGTTATCGACGCCTCCGCCGGCGCGTTACAGCAGGTTCAAACCTTAGTCGATGAACTTGGTGCAGTAGGCATAAGGCTCAACCAACGGTCACCCAAAATCACCATCCAGCGTCGGCCAACGGGAGGAATCGAGATTAGGGGGGTTGAGATGGTGGAGGGCGGCGAGGCGGAAATCAAGCGCATCCTACACGATCGTCGCGTCCCCAACGCTTTCGTAGTCGTGGAGGAGCCGGTTACGAGAGAGGAAATCGAGGAAGTTCTTGGCGAATCCATTGTATACCGCCGCGCCTTTATCGTGCTCACCAAGTACAACCTCCCGGAGGCCACTGAGAAGCTGAAGCTATTGGAGAGCAAGTTCGGGACTCTTTTCCGAATCATCACGATAGAGGATACTGGAGGAGGACTCAAAAAATCAATTTACGAGAATCTTGATCTCATCCGCGTGTACACGAAGCGTCCAGATGAAGGGCCCGCCAAACGCCCGCTCGTCCTGCCAAAAGGGTCCACGGTTCTTCAAGTGGCACGAGCAGTGCACAGGGATTTCGAGAAGAGTTTCAAATTCGCACGGGTCTGGGGATCAGGAAGGTTTCCAGGACAGCAGGTGCCCCGAACTTACGTGCTTCACGATAAGGACATAGTAGAGCTGCATGCTTGATTTCACTAGCCGCGTAGGTACTTCGTTGTTTTGAGAACGTCATTCGATTTTCCGACAACCGTGATGAGGTCCCCTACCTGAATTATCGTCTCTCCTCTGGGAGGGATGAGTTCGTCCCCACGCGTGATCATAGCAAGCGTGCAGCCCTTGGGGATGTTTATTTTTTTGATTTCCTTCCCCACTACTTTCGAGTTCGGGCCAACGGTGACCTCGACCACTTCTCCCTTGCCGCCACCTATACCCAAGAGGCCGTAAACTCCCGCTCCCGTCACGGCCTTTTCGAAGAGCATAACTGCCGCGCTCGGCAAACTGACAGCGATATCCACACCCATCCCTTCGAACATCTTGCCGTGTTCCTCGTCGTTGACCCTTGAGATTACCTTCCGGACGCCGAGCTTCTTGGACAGCTCACAGGCCATGAGGTTGACCTCGTCGGCTTCAGCTAGGGCGACTAGAACCTCAGCTTTATCAATGCCGGCATCCTTCAAAGCATCCAGATCAGCACCACTTCCATGGATAACCAACACATCCAGTTCAGCCGCCAGTTCGTGCGCCCGCTTCTCGTCCTTTTCGATGAGCACGACGTTGTGTCCGCGATTCGTGAGTCGCTTCGCCAGCTTGGAGCCGACCTGCCCTCCGCCTACGATGACCACATACATTTTTACCCAATCTTTTGATGACTTCAATACTATTATAAAGGATAGCTAGAGCTTAACAAGGGATTTAAATGCCGTTGAGACCAGCTCGGGCATACAGGCATTTCAGTGGGCCAGCATACACCCGGCGGGAATTTATAAAGGGGGTGCCCGGCATACGGGTGACCTTCTTCGATATGGGCAACCCTAAAGGCGATTTTCCAGTCGAGATGTCTCTAATCTCGCAGGAAGCCGGGCAGATAAGGCACAACGCCTTTGAGGCCGCGCGCATAGCGGCGAATCGCTTGCTTGAAGTCAATGCAGGGAAGGACAACTATCATCTCAAGCTTCGCGTCTACCCTCACCAGGTGCTTCGCGAAAACCCAATGGCGGTAGGGGCCGGGGCAGACCGCATCTCCGATGGTATGCAACGGGCTTTCGGCAGGCCGATAGGGACCGCCGCGCGAGTGAGTGCCGGACAGAAGCTGATAACTGTTAGGATTACAAAGGAATTCGCGCTCATCGCAAAGGAAGCGCTTCGAAGAGCAAGTCTGAAGCTCTCTCTACCCGCTAGGATTGTCGTAGAGAAGGGACAAGAATTTCTTCAGTGATTCTCCTACTTTACTGAGCTCGCTATTGCTGCAAGTAATTCGTAGATTATTTTTGCTGCAGCGAAGGCAGCGGTTCCATCGTCGTGGGGCGGAACAAGCTCTACCACGTCAAAAGCCTCCACGTTAAGTTTCCCGAGTTCCCTAATCAAACGCAGGAGTTCCACCGTGGAGAGGCCGCCAGGCTCGGGTGTCGCGACCCCAGGAGCGAAAGCAGGATCTAGGACATCCAAATCAATCGTTAGGTAAACGCGCGAGTCGCCAGCGAGCTTTTTCACTGCTGCAACTACTCCTTGAACATCGCCGATCACCTGCTCCGATGTGTAGGTTGTCACTGCCGTCTCCTGCGCGAACTCTGCTTCCTCCTTGGAGCACGAGCGGATGCCTAATTGTAGAAGGCGCTCGGGCGGTAGATGTTCGAGTACTCTGCGCATCACCGTCGCATGACAGAGCTTGTCGCCCATATACTCGTCGCGAAGGTCGCGGTGGGCGTCAAGCTGTATCACAGAGATATCATCGAAGGCTTGTAGAGCGAAGTAGGTCAGGGTGTGTTCCCCGCCAAGCAGAATCGGCATCTTCCCTTCGCCGCTCACTCGCTTGACCAGTCGGGTGATTCGCTCCCCGGTCGCCTTTAAGTCAGTGGGCGTGATTACGATGTCGCCAACGTCGGAGATGTTGAGCTGCTCGAAGACGTCCAACCCCGCAGATGTCAGGTATGTCTCAAGGTTCGCTGACGCCTCCCTAATTTTGGCGGGGGCGAACCGGTATCCGGAGCGGTAGCTAGAGGTGACGTCTAGCGGAACCCCCATGAACACCACATTGGCCCGCTCGTAGGGCTCATCGAAGCCGCCGAAGCCGGGTCTGATCGGAATCAAATGTTCGTGTTCCATATCTATCCTATTACTTACCCGTAGGTCTTTTTCAAATCTTTGATAGTCTTTTATTGAGGGGAAGAGCAAAGGTTTTAAATGTTTGAGTATCTCGCTAAAAGCTGTGAGGGAGTACTCATGAAGAAGAACCTTTATTTCTACGATGAGGGAGACGGAAAAAACAAAAGGTTGCTTGGAGGCAAGGGTGCCGGCCTCTGCACGATGACCCAGCTTGAACTGCCGGTTCCCCCAGGTTTCGTGATCACCACCGAGGTCTGTAAGCGTTACTACGAGGACGGCGGGAAACTCCCTGGCGGGCTGATGGACGAAGTTGGGGCGGCCATGCGCAGGCTTGAAGAACTCACGGACAAAGGCTTCGGCGACCCCAAGAAGCCGCTTCTCGTATCCATCCGTTCAGGGTCGATGCTCTCGATGCCAGGTATGATGGACACTATTCTTAACCTTGGGTTAAATGACGAGACCGTTGAGGGACTGACTAAGTTGACAAAAAACGAGCGATTTGCCAAAGACGCTTATCGGCGCTTCATCCAGATGTTCGGAAAAATCGTGCTCGGGATAGATGCTAAAAAGTTTGAGGATGTTTTTGAAAAACAAAAAGAAAAAATTGGGACCAAGCTCGACACAGATTTGAAAGTTGAGGACATGAGAAAGGTTGTCGAACAGTTCAAGCAAATTGTAAAAATTGAAACCGGAAAGGAATTTCCCTCTGACCCTCTCAAACAGCTCGAGCTTGCGATAAGCGCGGTCTTCAGGTCTTGGAACAACAAACGGGCTCGGGAGTATCGGGAGTACTACAAAATCCCACACGACCTCGGCACGGCAATCAACGTTGTACTCATGGTGTTTGGAAACATGGGGCCAGACTCAGGAACTGGTGTCGCTTTCACCCGAGATCCAAGTACAGGTGCTAAAGGGCTCTACGGAGAATTTCTTTTCAACGCCCAGGGGGAGGATGTCGTCGCTGGTATCCGCACCCCCCTCAAAATCTCGGAGCTTGAGCAAAAATATCCAGAGATTTACAAACAACTTTTGGACATTGCGGATAAGCTCGAGCACCACTACCGCGAGATGCAAGATGTTGAATTTACTGTTGAACAGGGCAAGCTGTACATGCTCCAGACGCGGGCCGGGAAGCGGACTGCGCAGGCGGCAGTAAGAATTGCGGTGAGCATGGCCGAGGAAGGATTGATTAAAAAGCAGGAAGCCGTCCTGCGCGTGGAACCTGGCCAAGCCGAGCAGCTCTTGCACAAACAAATCGACCCGAAGGCCAAGGTCAAGGTGATTGCGAAAGGGCTCAATGCCAGCCCAGGCGCAGCCGTCGGAAAAGTTGTGTTTGATTCCGATCGGGCAAAAGAGCTGGAAAACGCTGGGAAGGCAGTGATTCTCGTTCGACCTGAGACAAATCCCGACGATGTGGGAGGAATAATCGCTTCGGTGGGCGTGCTTACCTCTAGGGGAGGCTTGACAAGTCATGCGGCCGTTGTAACGAGAGGGCTGGGGAAGCCAGCGGTTGTTGGCTGTGAAGGGATTAAAATAGATTTAGAAAAGCGCATATTCGAAACAAATGGAACCACAGTAAAAGAGGGCGATGTGATCACGATAAATGGCTCCACTGGTGAGGTCATCCCCGGTGAGGCCCCGCTTGTCGAGCCTAAAATGTCAAAGGAGCTATTGAAGCTGCTTTCGTGGAGCGACGAATTCAAGCGGCTGCAAAATTGGGCGAACGCAGACTACCCACGCGATGCTAAGCGGGCGAGGGAGCTTGGAGCCCAGGGGATAGGCCTTTGCAGAACAGAGCACATGTTCTTTGAACAGGAGAGGCTGCCACTCATCCGCAAAGCGATACTTGGGGAGACCGAGGAGGAACGAAAGGAGCCTCTTGGAAAACTGCTCGAAATCCAGAAGGGCGACTTCAAAGAGATTCTGAAGGTGATGGATGGACTGCCCGTAGTAATCCGCCTCCTTGACCCGCCCCTCCACGAATTCTTGCCGAAATACGAGGGGCTGCTTCAAGAAGTGATTATGCGTAGGATGAGCGGTGGAAGAGCTGAGGAATTGAAAGCCGCGGAGGACCTTCTGAAGCGCGTGGAGGCGATGAGGGAAGCGAACCCCATGATGGGGCTCCGGGGCTGCAGGCTGGGAATCACCAATCCTGATATAAATGAGATGCAGGTCAGGGCGATCTTCGAGGCAGCCTGTGAACTGAAAAGGGAAGGAAAGGATCCCCGGCCGGAAATAATGATCCCTCTGGTGGGCCACGTTAACGAGCTCAGAACGGTGAGGGAGCAGCTTGAGCGAGTGGCGCGGGAGGTGATGAGTAAATATGGCGAAGTTTCCTACAAGTTCGGCACGATGATTGAGGTTCCCCGTGCGGCGCTCACCGCCGACGAGATTGCAGAGTATGCGGAGTTCTTTTCTTTCGGCACCAACGATCTGACACAGATGACCTTTGCATACTCTCGTGACGATGCAGAGGGAAAATTCATGTTTGATTACATCAGACTTGGGATACTGCAAGTGGATCCATTCCAGACACTCGACCGAAGAGGGGTGGGAAAGCTAATGCAGATCGGAGTCGAGCTGGGGCGGAAGAAGAGGCCGGATTTAGAAATCGGCATCTGCGGCGAACACGGAGGAGATCCAGCTTCGATCGAGTTCTGTCATGAGCTGGGTCTAAACTACGTTTCTTGTTCACCATTCAGGATTCCAGTGGCGAGGCTGGCCGCGGCTCACGCCGCACTCAAAGCCGGAGAGGCGGAAAAACTGAGATACCTATAGCTGGTCATTCTAATCATTTTCATTATTGATCGTTCTTTTCGACAGCCATCAAAAATGAGCCCGATTCTCGGTTTTCAACTGATGGTGCGGGGGAGGGGATTTCAGCACCAATTTACCGGTGAAAACAACGCGGCCACTGTCAAACGTTAGCTTCAATCTAGGCGGCTTTACCATTCATCTTTTCCGTCCTGCCCGTCTTGCATATGCAACGAGTATGGATGGCAGGACAAATAGTGCGGCAAGCATACAGAATATGATTACCAATGCCATTATGCCGCCGAACATCCCTAACATCGGCATCCCTGAGAGCATTATTATACCGAAAGCACCGCAAGT
>JAUWXQ010000021.1 GCA_030616305.1 Hadesarchaea archaeon | reverse complement strand
GCCACTTCTGCGAGAGGAGTGCGGAGTTGCTTATCGACGAGGTTAATCAGAAACCTATTGTATCCTACGACCCCTCCGCAGAAAAGCCCGACCCTGAGTTTTATCGCATCAGCAAGATGTCGGTTCGTCGGGTCGGAGAACTTCATCCTCCAAGAGGCAAGAATCTGGCAGGACGTACCTACGATCGCCACTCGCTCACAATAGTAGAGGTCGACCGCATCGCGCAACCCTAGAAAAACTGGGGCCCGAGAGTACTTGCTACCTGCGCACTCGATGAGTTCCTTAGTGGTTGTTGCAACTCGGGCGACGGGGCGCCAAGGCTCCTCCGCTGTCCCGACTACGACCGCCCCATCGATATAACCTGTATCTAGGAGCGAGCTCAGGAGCGCAGTAACTGCACCTCCGTCTTGGCAGCGTGCCTTCATAGCAGCGTCCGTGGCCTCGACAGACAGCGCCTGGGTGTATGTACCCAATAATTCATCTGCGGGCGCGCCGCCGAAGATGGTCTTTTGAAATGTCTTAGGGTTTACGACTTCCGGGCACATCCCATAACATATGTAACAATTGATACACCCCTTGGTCAGGGCTGGAATTTCTTCCTTTAGCTCCAAGCACTTAACAGGACATGCGGCCACGCAGGCCCCACACCCCACGCAGAATCCGGGCTTGATTACATCCTCCACGAGATGATTGAATACTTTTTCCATCTCACCGCCTCGAACGACCATATCGTGCCGGGTCGTAAAAAGGCCAGTTAACTATCTCGGCCGCGCGTTTCTTACCGTGTATCTCAACAGATATTTGATTTCCCACCTTCAACCCAGGCTTAGCGTAGCCCATCGCAATCCCTGCTTTGAGCAACGGGGAGAAAGTGCCGGAGGTGACCATTCCGACTTTTTTACCTTCCTTGAAAATTCCGTAACCCTGTCTCGGCACGCCGACCTCAGCCATACGCAGCCCCACCCGAACGTGTTTGAGCCCAACGCTTTTTTGTTCTAACAAGGGGGCACGACCTATGAACTCACCTTTCTCAAACTTAACCACGAAATCGATACGGGCCTCGAGTGGGGTGATCTCTTCCGTCAGTTCCTTGCCGTAAAGACACAGACCAGCTTCTAACCGTGTCGTGTCGCGCGCGCCTAGCCCGCAGGGTCTGATGCCCGTGTCTTTGCCAGCTCGGAGCAAAGTTTTCCATACCTTCTCGGCCCTAACGGGGTTTGTGGTGGGCTCGTCAAAAATGAAAAGCTCGAAACCATCCTCTCCTGTATATCCACTCCTGCTCATGAACATACGAACGCCGGCAATTTCTGTTTCCGTTGCCTTGTACCGTTTGAGCTGGGTGAGGTCGAATTTGATGAGCGGCTGAAGGACCTGCCGCGCCTTGGGCCCCTGGAGAGCTAACATGACCGTGGTCTTGGAGATATCCTTGATAATCGCTTCCTCGTCCCGATGTTGCGCGAACCAGCCGTTCAGCTTTTCAACGTTGATGGCGTTGCAGACGATGATGAACTCCTGTTCCCTCCTCCGGTGTATCAATACGTCGTCCATGATACCACCTCTCTCGTTGAGAATAGTCGAGTATTGCACGCCCCAGACTGTGAGCTTGGCGACATCGTTGGAGGCGACATGCTGCAGGAAGTCTATCGCTCCAGGACCTCGCACGCTAAATTCACCCATGTGGCTGACGTCGAAGAGCCCCACTGCCCTGCGCACGGCCAAGTGTTCCTCGGCCACGGAGACGTACTTCAACGGCATCTCCCACCCGGCGAACTCAACGAGCTGCGCTCCTAGAGAGCGGTGAGCGTGAGCCAATGGGAGTTGTTTCATATCATCCCAGAGTGCGATGATTGGGGTGCAAATTAAACTTTGCGCGTCAATTAACACTATCGAAAGCGTGGTTGTCTAATCTGCTGCTCGACGAGACAGTGGGATTGCCATCCTCGGGTGCTAATAAACCGCTCCAATGAGAAACTTTTAGGGCATCTAAAATGCTAACTTTTAGCAGGTGAACGCTTGGCGATTCTGACTATAGAAGATTTAACAGTCAAAATCGCGGGGAAGAAGGTGCTGAATGGGTTAAACTTGGAGGTGCCCAAAGGGGAAACTCATGTCCTCCTAGGCCCCAACGGCTCCGGAAAGACATCGTTGATAGCGTCAATTTTGGGATTTCCGAGCTATCACATCATCTCGGGTAAAATCAGCTTTGACGGCAAAGATATCACAAATCTGCCAACAGATGAGCGTGCTAGGTTGGGGATAGGGGTAGCCTTCCAGAATCCTCCTCCGATAAGAGGAGTCAAGCTAGGCGAGGTCTTCAAGCACATTGCAAAAGGGAAAGTCGACGAGATAGAGCTGGCCAAAATCACGAACATTCCCATGGAGTTTCTGGGCAGAGATTTGAATCAGGGATTCTCTGGGGGCGAGCTCAAGCGGTCAGAAATTTTTCAGGTGCTTGCCCAGCGACCAAAGTTTGCGATATTTGATGAGCCAGACTCAGGGGTGGATGTCGAGAACTTGGATGTAATTGGCAGGGCGATCAGCAGGTTTTTGAAGGGGCGGTCGGGCCTGCTTATAACGCACCTTGGTCATATCCTACGTTACGTGAAGGCAGACGTAGCGCATGTGATGTTTTACGGCATGACCGCTTGTTCGGGGAAACCGAGCAAGATATTCGACCTAATCATGAAACGGGGTTACAAGTGGTGTGAAAAATGCCCAAAAGTAAAAAAGCTAAGTCGAAAGCGATAGACAAACCGGCGGCGTTGGGGCCCGACCTCGATATCGGGGCCTTCAGCAGAGAAGCCGCACCTTGGTCGTCCTGTCCGGTTTCCTCTCTGCCAAGAGACATTGCTCAAAGAGCTTTGAGCGCTGGCTTGAGGACAGACGAAGTAGATAGGGCTGGCACGTATTTTCAGATAGACCACTCCGTTGTTTTCAAGGCGATTCAAAAAACATTCGAAGGGAAAGCAGAAATCACGAGCACAAGGGAGGCCCTCAAAAGGTACCCGTGGGCCAAGAAGTATTGGTGGAAGCTCGTCAGCGCCAACACGGACAAGTACACTGCCTTAGCCGATTTAAAATGGGATCAAGGTTATTTCATCAGAATACTCGAAGGTCAAAAAATCGAGCTTCCTCTACAATCGTGCCTTTTTGTTTCCAAGGAGAATTTCAACCAGAATGTCCACAACTTGATAATCGCAGAGCCAGGTTCTGAAGCCCAAATTATAACAGGCTGCACGGTTCACCCAAACGTTCACCGTGGCTTACATGTCGGCATATCAGAATTCTACGTGAAGAAAAATGCGAAGCTCACTTTCACCATGATTCACAATTGGGCTCAAAATTTCGATGTCCGTCCGCGCACCGCAGCTCTTGTAGATGCTGACGCAACATTTGTGAGCAACTACGTTTGTTTGAAACCCGTGAAGAGCCTCCAGATGTATCCGGTTGCCTATTGCAGGGGAGCAAACTCAAGGGTCAGCTTCAACACCATCCTACATGGGGGCAAAAATTCTTATCTGGATGTGGGCTCGAAAGTAGTTCTTCAAGGCAAGGGTAGCAGAGGAGAGGTCATCGCGCGAGCTATCGCCACGGACAAAGCGCAGATAAAGGCCCGTGGGCTCTTGGTGGGCGAGCATGAGGACTCAAGAGCGCACTTAGAATGCAGGGGACTTTTGCTATCCGATCAGGCGTCCATTCACGCTATACCTGAACTGATGGGGAAGGTGGAGGGAACCGAGCTTTCGCATGAAGCTGCGGTCGGCAAGATAGCGGCGGAGCAGATTCAGTATTTAATGGCGCGTGGGTTCTCCGAGTCCGAGGCGGAGGCGCTGATTATCCGTGGGTTCATGGATGTTGGTATTTTCGGTCTTCCAGATGTTTTAAAGGATGAGATCAAGCATATGGTCGACACAACCGTCGCTGGGGCCCTCTAACACTATTTTTTTAGAACCGTGGGTGCTGGAGCCGGGGGCCTTACCCCTCTTTTTGGTAAGTCTCCGATAGCTCATCTTGAACTCGATGAACCGAGAATTAAAGGTTTATGGGCATCGTCCTACCGCCAGCGGTTGCGGGCAGAGTCGTGGGTGTCGGCGCTGCTGGGAAGAACCTTGCGGTTATGAATGGGACCGGACACATACTTCGGCTGGGGCTTCCTGTCTGACGAGGTGATAGCGCAGGCTGACGGGGGTGGAGCGGGAAACCCCGGAGAGCCGTCTGATTATAACGGTGCCCCTGATGCTTCTTGCCATGCTTCTGGCAATAGTGATATGGAGGAGAGCCGATGTTCGTTAGGTTTAAGGGAGAAAACTCCCACAAGAGACATATTAACGGTGAAAAATCAGAGTTTTAAGGATGGTTTAGGCAGTGAAGCTTAAATCTGTGTTGTCGGCGGGTCTCTGCTTGGCATTGGTGGTAATCACACTGCTTTCGACACAGGTCCAACCGGTTTCAGCGTTTTCAGGTTCAGGTAGTGGGACAGAAGAAGCCCCATACATCATCACAGACGTGGACCAGTTGCAGGAGATGAACGATAAATTAGACGCACACTATGCCCTTGGCAACAACATCGACGCCTCCGACACGGTGAACTGGAACGGCGGGGCAGGGTTCGTGCCGATAGGGACAATGGGAAATCCATTCACGGGGAGCCTCGACGGGCGGGGATACAAGATTTCTCATTTGTTCATAAACAGGAGCGACACGAAATATCAAGGTCTTTTCGGTTGCGTCGACACCGGAGGAGTGGTGGAGAACGTGGGGCTAGAGAACGAGAACGTGACTGGTCAGCATTATACAGGCGGGCTCGTCGGGTATAATAATTTTGGAACGGTGTACAACTGTTATTCGACGGGTTCCGTGAGTGGTAGTAGTGATGTGGGCGGGCTCGTCGGGTTTAACTGGGATGGGACGGTGTACAACTGCTATTCGACGGGTTCCGTGAGCGGTAGTAGTATAACAGGCGGGCTCGTCGGGTGGAACTTGACTGGAACGGTGTACAACTGCTATTCGACGGGTTCCGTGAGCAGTAGTAGCCTTACCATTATATATACGGGCGGGCTTATCGGCTATAACTCGAATGGGACGGTGTACAACTGCTATTCGACGGGTTCCGTGAAGCGTGGTACAGGCGGGCTTATCGGCTATAACTCGAATGGAACGGTGTCCAACTCCTTCTGGGACATTGAAACATCTGGGCGAGCAACGAGCAGCGGTGGAACGGGAAAGACGACGGAGAACATGAAGAACGTGAGGACATACACGGATGTTGCTTGGAGTGAAGGATTAGGCAGTGCTTGGGACTTGGTGGGAAATCATTACGATGATGTGGAGAATAATAATATCTGGAATATGGATCGTGACGGAACCATAAATAACGGCTGCCCATTTTTGGTGGCGATAGAAGGAATAGAAGAACCTGTATATAACTTGCCACCAACGGCTCCTATATCTTTAGTTCTCACCGACCCTGTAAAAGTGGGAGAAACATTAACTGCAACTGCAAGTGGTTCAACTGACCCAAACGAAGATAGCATCACTTGCTACTACAAGTTCTACAACGTCACCGATGATGGGGTTAAACAGGATTGGAGCACGACGACCACCTATGAAATTCAGGCAGATGACGCCCACGATAATATTATTGTCTATACGAAAGCTTGTGATGGGTATGATAACTCTGGCGAATTTGAGAAAAGTATTATTGTCCAGAGCACCTCTCCAAACACGCCAGAGGACCTCCAGCCGAGCGGACGGATAACAGAAACGGATGTAACTCTTTCCGCATTCGTAACCGACAACGATGGAGATAATCTTAACGTCTTCTTCCACGACAATTCGAACGATAACCTGATTGATAATGTCTGGGTCGAGAACGGAAGCACCGCTGAAGTAACTTGGTCTGATCTGACGGGAGGCAATACTTACTCGTTTTATGTAACTGCACAGGACATAAATGACGCTTGGAGCGAGAATTCGGATGTCCAGACATTCACAATAAACTCTTTGCCCGCGCCTGAACCATATACTGAGCCTGTTGAAGAAATCCCAGGAGCTATAATTGTAGTCGCAGGGATAGGCGCAATAGTTATTTTGGCATTAATACTCGCAAAACAGATTTTTCTGCATAAAGTTTCTTAATACCCCCAATAGCTCGGATTCTAAAACCAGCACCTTCACCGAAAGGGAGGCAGGACCGCCCTCCATTCATGGGATTTAATTTAGATTTACAGCCATCGTTTTTTTACCGATGATATGGAGCCGGGGGCCGGATTTGAACCGGCAAAAAGCGGGTCTGCAACCCGCCGCCTTTCCAGGTTGGGCCACCCCGGCACATCCTTCTTTTAATAAAAACATCGATAAAACATCTGTGGTATGGGTGAAAGAGAGAGTTGTATGTTTGACATCTGGCGGGATTGACTCTCCTGTAGCGTACATCCTCGCGTCGAAAAGCTTTGAAGTCATACCTCTTCATTTCCACATATACCCCTACGCGAACAAGGAAATGTTTGAATTCACGATAAATGCTCTGAAAAGCGTAAGGAAAATTTCGAAATTCGAGAAAGCAATCATCTATCCTTGGGCAGAGGTTCTAGGCGCGATAATCGAAAAGCTTGGTCGAAGGGAGTACACTTGCCTGCTCTGCAAAAAGAGCATGTTCAAGGCCGCCGAGCTAGTCTGCGAGCGGGAGGGGGCAGGAGGCATAGTAACTGGCGAGTCGTTGGGACAAAAGGCATCGCAGACCTTGAGTAACCTAGTGGCTATTTCCAGTGGGATAAAATTTCCGATCTTGAGGCCTCTCCTTGGGTTAGACAAACTGGAGATAGAAAAAATTTCGAAAGAATTCGGGCTCTGGCAGGCACGGCATGCGGGAGGTTGTAGAGCGCTGCCCAGGCATCCACGCACGAAAGCCACAGCTATCGAAATCGATGAAATCTTTGACCAAATCAAGCTCACCGAACTCATCCAGAAAAATTTCAGAAAAATCAGAGAGATTCGTACCTTCAGGGAAGACCTAAGCACGCTTTTTGCGAAGCGATCGTAGGGCAACCTCCGCCGCCCGCCGACCACTCATAAGCATTCCCCCAAAGATCGCTCCCATGCGTGGTGATCCAAAGACGGTATTAGCCGCCATGCCCGTCACGATTAAGCCAGGGTATATCTCTTGCGTGTTCCGGATGATCTCCTTCTCGCCCATGTCCGCCCACATTGGTTTTTCTCCCACAACGCCGCCCGTGCTCGTCGGAAACTTGGCGCCGGGTATCTTTCGCTGTACGGTGCGAGCTATCGCCGCGTCGTGCCCCGTGGCGTCGATAACGACTTTCGCGCTTATTCCAATTGGGTCAACGTGCAGGCCGGACAGCTCCACGGCTTTCCAGTTGACGACTACTCCGGCTATTCGATCTTTCTCCCGTATCATCACATCCTCGACCATCAGTCCAATCATCACCCGTGCTTCTGCATCTACAGTTGCACTGGTGCACTTACAAACGGCTTCCACCGAATCCGCTGTGTAATAGCCACTCCCACATGGCTTGAGTTTGACTCCGACTTCCCCCAGAATCTCCTTGGCTTCCTCCTGGATCACGACCCTCGGGAATAGGATACCACCACCCCACATCCCTCCTCCCACATGAAGGTTCCGCTCGAAGATGGCAACTTTTGTACCGGCTTTGGCCAAGTACCGCGCCGCGGTCATGCCAGATGACCCGCCCCCCGCTATTGCCACATCAAGTTCGGCCGAATCTAAGAAATCATGCATAAATCGCTCGATGATAGCGACCGTGATTTTAGTTTCCTCGAGCTTCAAGTTGGCACCCCGCTAATATTTTTTTCACAAGTTAAAAATGTTCTCACTTCCTCATTGGTGGCTTTGGTACTTGTAAGCACTCAGGGCTGCCTTTTATCACATTTGCCACATGTTTCAACAAGTTTTTTCAGCTTTTTTTGATATTCCTGATAGTAATATTTCAAGCAAAAAATATAAATACCAGTATTTTCAACTATTTCCTCGTATGAGGTGTCCAAATTGACGGGAACCAAAGTGAACAAGTCGGTGGCCGATATAAACGACCGGATCAGGCGTGGCGATGCCGTAGTAGTGACGGCAGAGGAGATGGTAGAAATTGTTCGGAACAAAGGCGAGGTCGGGGCAGCCAAAGAAGTGGATGTCGTCACCACAGGGACATTCGGAGCGATGTGTAGTTCGGGAGCCTGGTTGAATTTTGGACACTCGGATCCACCAATTAAAATACAGCGCGCATGGCTCAACGATGTGGAGGCCTACACGGGCGTCGCGGCTGTCGATGCATACATAGGAGCCACCAAGCTCAGCGAGACCCGCGGATTTGATTACGGCGGAGCCCACGTCATTGAAGACTTGGTCCGAGGGAAGGAGATAGAAGTCCGAGCAATTGCGTACGGGACCGACTGCTACCCGCGCAAGGAGCTAAAGACCATTTTGACCAAGGACGACATTAATCAGGCTGTTCTCTGCAACCCCCGTAATGCCTACCAACGCTACGACGCGGCCACCAACTCGCGCGACGAGACGATCTACACCTACATGGGCACCTTGCTTCCAAACTACGGCAACGTGACCTACTCGGGTTCCGGTAGCCTGAGCCCGCTCCACAACGACCCCAACTACGAAACAATTGGGATAGGAACGCGCATCTTCCTAGGTGGTGCACAAGGCTACATCTTCTGGGAGGGCACCCAGCACGCCCCAGCCAAGGCAATGGGCACCATCATGACCATCGGGAACCTGAAAGAGATGGACGCACGCTACATCCGCGGGGCGACGATTGAAAAGTACGGCACCACGCTCTACGTGGGGCTGGGTATCCCGATCCCAGTCATAAACGAGCGAGTCGCGAAGACAACTGGCGTCAGCGATGAGGAGATAAAGACAGACCTCACCGACTACGGCGTTCCCCGGAGGGACCGCCCCATCCTCAGGGAGGTCACCTACGCCGAGCTGAAATCCGGAAAGGTTGAAATCAGAGGCAAGGAAGTGCCCGTCAGCCCTCTGAGCAGCCTCAAGCAAGCGAGGGAGATTGCAAATACCCTAAAGCACTGGATCGAGGACAAACGATTCTTCCTCTCCCAACCCGTGGAAGGACTGTCCACAGACCAGGTATTCAAGCCGTTGAAACAGGTCACTGCTGTTCCGTTCGTCAGGGATATCATGACGCGGGAGGTGGTGACTGCCAAGCCAAGTGACCCCATCGCCAGCACTGCAAAGATATTCGCTGATAGAGGCTTCGACCACCTTCCAATCGTAGACGCCAGAGGGAGACTAGTAGGAATCGTGACCTCGTGGGACATAGCCGTGGCCGTCGGGACCGGCAAGAAGAAATTATCAGAGGTTCTGACCTCCAAGGTAATCACAGCACTAGAGAACGAGCCAGTCGATGCGGTGGCGCGCAGACTTGAAAAACACAAAATCTCGGGGGTCCCCGTTGTGAATTCCTGTGGCGAGCTCAGAGGAATTCTAACTAGCCAGGACCTATCTAAGCTGTTGGGGAGGCGAGGAAGATGACTCGAAAGGTGCTACTGAGGTACTCCACTCAGAAAGCCACGGAGCCCATCTTGGCATCCGTAATCAAAGAAACTGATGTCCTACCAAATATTCTGTACGCTGAGGTCAGCACAAAAGGTGGGGAGATACTGCTTGCGATCGATGCTCCCGACAAAGAGGTTGATAAAGCAATTGAACTGTTCAAGCAAGAGGGCATCGAAGCTCAGGAGATTAAGCGTGCCATCCAGCTCGACCGCGATTTATGCTTCGACTGTGGAGCGTGCCTTTCGCTCTGTCCGATCGGCGCGCTATACATTACCGATGACAAATCAGTCGAGCTCGACGATAACAAGTGTATCTATTGTGGGCTCTGCGTGCCATCATGCCCTGTGCGAGCACTCAAGCTATCGAAGTTCTGGTGATTCAGATGTACTCACAAACTTGGTCCTTCAAGGAAACGAATCTCCGTATAAAGTGTGACAATGAACGAGCGATAGATGCTGCAATCGACGCTAGCCTGAGGGCCCGAAGCGAGGTCGAGCGATATATTCTTAAGCACCCGGAGTTCCGATCGTCGCTTGAATCCTTGAGGTTAGATGGAAAACATCCAAGGGTCATAGAGCTCATGCTGAAGGCGGGTGAATTCGCAGGAATAGGACCCTTCGCAGCTGTCGCAGGGGCCATCTCACAAGTCGCAGCTGAGGCGGCGCGGAGCGCAGGTGCTGAAAACGTGCTGGTGGAAAATGGAGGAGACATAGCAATAATCGGCGCTAGAGATTTCCGCGTTGGGGTCTTCGCGGGCGATGCAAAGGGTTCCGGAAAAATAGGGTTTCTTATTCGGGCTGTGGAGTTGCCAGTAGGTATCTGTGCGAGCTCGGGAACGGTCGGCCACTCGCTGAGCTTTGGGCAGGCCGATGCTGTCGTTGTTGTTGCACGCGAGGCCTCGGTGGCGGACGCGGCAGCGACCTCGATAGCGAACGCGGTTAAGGGAAACGATGTCAAAGCGTCGGTCAAGCAGGGATTGGACCATGCCAAACACATTCAGGAAATTAGGGGTTGTCTGATCATTAGAGGAGAACACATCGGCACTTGGGGTAAGCTCCCTGAGCTGATTCAGGTGTCGCCAGAGTCCCAGGAACTCTCGAACACTTGGAAAAAATATCAAGATTACGGATTAGAGTAGGCATTCATTTTATAGCGGGACTCCAACGTAGGATGGGAAATCGATGGCAGTTACTGTGAAATTCTTCGCAAGCTTTCGTGAAGCTATGGGGAAAAAACAGGAGAGCATAGAGGGGGTAAACAACGTCGCTTCCCTCCTTGACGAGCTCGTCCGCAAGTTTGGAGAGAAGCTAGCTGAGCAGTTTTATTACTCTGGCACGCGAGAGCTCCGCAAAACTATGAACATTTTGGTGAATGGTGGTGGGTTAAATCTTCCTCACGACCTCGATAAGCCACTTAAAGACGGAGATGTGGTGGCGATATTTCCGCCAGTTTCAGGGGGTTAGCTTACGTCAGAGGAATCCGAGCGATACAGTCGCCAGATAACCATTCGTGGCTTTGGTAAGGCCGGACAGCAAAAGCTGAAAGCCGCACACGTGGCTGTAGCCGGTCTTGGTGGACTCGGAAGTCCTGCGTCGATTTATTTGGCCGCCGCAGGCATTGGACACCTTACACTCATAGACGCCCAACGGGTAGAACCCAGCAATCTCAACCGACAGGTATTGCACTCGGAGTCAGATGTAGGCCAGTCGAAGTTGAAGTCTGCCACTAAGAAACTAACAGAGATACATTCAAACATCGAAGTCGACGGCATCTATAGGGAGATAACTTCTAAAAATGTGGACCGGCTCATAAAAGGGGCAGATGTCGTGGTTGACGGTATGGATAATTACCCCACACGTTATTTACTCAACCGAGCATGCGTGCGAAATCGTGTCCCATTCATCCATGGCGCGGTCGAGGGATTGGTTGGCCAGTTAATGACTATCTTGCCAAGCAGGGGGCCATGCCTAAAGTGTGCAGTACCCAAGGAACCGCCGAAGAAACCTCACTTCCCAGTGCTCGGAGCAACACCAGGGGTGATAGGGTGCCTGCAGGCGATGGAAACGATAAAGCTAATCACAGGGGTGGGCAAGCCCCTTGTGGGGAGAATGTTGATATTTAACGGAACGGATATGACTTTCGACGAGATAAAAGTTAACCGAGACCCTAGCTGCCCGGTATGTGGCAAGCATGGCAGGTGAGATGTGTATGCCGCGGATACCAAAGGAAAGGCTCGCGAGATATGCTAACCTCCAGCGCGAGTTCAAGGAAGACCGATGGATTAACGTCAACCCCATCCAGAGAGGAGGGGTGCTGACCGCGGAAGCACGAGCTGCTTTAGCCGAGTTCGGCGATGGGTATTCCACCTGTGACCGGTGTCCTCCCAAGGAACCAAGACTGGACGCGATCGAGCGCCCACCGATAGCCCAGTTCATGCAGGACCTAGCAGAATTTTTGAACATGGATGTGGTTAGGGTGGTGACGCGATGCAGAGAGGCTCAGTTCATAGCGTTTGCGACGTTGGGGGAACCCGGAGATTACGTGGTCGTTGATAGCCTTGCTCACTACTCCACTTATGTAGCGGCGGAGCTGGCCCGAATGAAAGTCAAGGAGGTTCCCCACAGCGGGCCTCCGGAGTTCAGGATGGACCTCAACGCATATGCGGATAAGATAAAAGAGGTTAGGCGTGAAACCGGGAAACCCCCAGCGGTGGCTGTGCTCACCCACGTAGATTATTTCTATGGAAACGTGAACGACGTTGCCACGGTCGGGAAGATATGTCGGGAATACGGTGTTCCGTTCATGTTGAATGCCGCATACAGTGCGGGTGTCATGCCAGTCGACGGTAAAAAGCTTGGAGCGGATATCCTCGTCTCAAGTGGGCACAAGTCATGGGCTGCCAGCGCCCCCACCGGAATCTTGGCACTCAAGGAGGAGTTCGCTGAAAAAGTGCTGGCGCGCTCGAAGATTGTTGGGGACTGGAGCAACCGCGAGTTCAAGCTCAAGGAGTACGCCCTTCTCGGCTGCACGGTCATGGGCGCGCCGCTTATCTCGCTGATGGCATCTTTTTCCCACGTGATCGAGCGGATTGAGCGCTGGGACGAAGAGGTAAAAAATGCCAGGTATCTTGTTGAACAGCTTGAACGGATCGAGGGCACCCGACAGCTGGGGGTCAAACCCAAACAGCATACGCTCATCCACATTGAATCTGAAGGATTATACAAAGCATCTCAGGTCCACAAGCGCCGCGGGTTCTTTTTATATGACGGGCTAAAACATAGGGGAATCGTGGGGGTACAACCCGGGCTCACGAAACACTTCAAGCTCAACCCCTATGGCTTATCAAAGGGAAAAGTGGACCGAGTCGCGAAGGCGTTTCTTGATATCGCAAGGGAGCAAGGGTTAGCGGTCAGCTAGGCCTTATTCGGATAACGCTTGCTCGACCTGCTCCCGCCACATGCAGAACCCACAATCCTCGTTTCGAGGGGGCGGGGTGGGGGAGCTGATGATCTGCTTGGCCCGCGCAAGGACGGGTGGGACGCGGCTGGGATCCACTCCTGTTCGCACAGCGGTTATCTTGAACGGAAACAGCCCCTCTGAGAGATCACCATGGGAAGGGGTGAAGTACAACAGCACGCCACCTCCGACGGGCCGGAAGCCGTTTTGCTCGAGGAGATAGGCGTAGCCGTCGAGCTGCATCTGGTAGTAGTTAGGAACCTCTTGCCGGGGCCTACCGGTCTTGTAGTCAACGATGTAGTACTTTCCATCTAGGGTCTTTACTAGGGCATCGAGTTTCCCCGTGACCGTGATGCCGGTGCTGGAGTCGGTCGCCTTTAGGGTCTGGCTAGCGTCTAGGAGCGTACCGCGCACGGGAAACCAGGAGGGGAGGTTAGAGCCCCCAATGAACTGCTTCATGTAGTTCTTAATCACGGAATCCATCTGGGAAGGAATTCCCGGGAAGATGGAAGGAGGCGAGCTAATCTTCTCGGAGATCCAGAAACAGAGGGGACAGTTTAGAACCGAGTGGAGGCTCGTCACGCTGATTCCTATATTATTTCCTTCCATTTTTCTCCCTGAGCATTTGGGCGCGTCACTTAAAAGGAATTTCAATTAATCAAATCTCCAGCTACCACACTTTTATCCATTCCAACCTAAATGATGGTTTGGTGTCTGGTGTGGTGCTAGGTCCTGCGCTTGGTTTCTGGGAGCTCGTGGCATTCTGGGTCGCGAAGGTCGTCATCTTCATGGGGATATGCTTTTTCCTAGGGTGGCTCGGGCTGCGGGTGCTCGATGCCTTAACCCCAAAAATCCACGAACGGGAGCTGATAGGGAAGGATCCCCGCGCGGTGGGGCTCTTTATCTCGGGCTTCTTCATCTACCTCGGGCTAGTAGCATACGGAGCCTTGACTATGCCGACAGCAGTGGGAGCCTCGTTAATTGATAGTCTGATAGATGTGCAGCGACTGGGACTGCTCGCAATCGCCTTTGGGATAAGCCTGCTCGTTGGCGTTGGGATGTTTCACCTCCTAAACCGACTAACCCCTCGTATCCCGTTCGCAAGCCTCCGCCGCAGCCCGCTGGGGACAGGGTTCTACGTCTTCGGCTACTTCGTGTTCCTGGGGCTGATTACAGTCGCGGCTCTCACGACCCCGATCTAGGTGCTCCGATGAGAAAGCTCGCCATCGCGTTGCCAGCGGTGCTCTTAATCCTAGCGCTCGCCGCCCCCGCCCTAAGCACCCCTGGGAGCTTCACCGTCCAAGGAGAGGAAAGATATGACAACTGGGGAGTCTACCGTACTCGCTCTTGGGGTGACAACGGCTTCTTCCAGATCACCGAGACCACCTTTCGCCCGGCGATAGCTTTTGAGAGTCTGGGGGAGCTGGAGGACATCGCGTGGGAGGTCGGGCAGCGTCTGGCCGGGCAGTACTCGGACCGAAACCAGTTAGCGCAGCAGATTTTCTCATATGTCCAAAACCACGTCCGCTACACTTCCGACCTGGATCAATTCGGCGTGGATGAGTTCGCTCGCAACGCGGACGAGGTGGCGGGAGAAATCGAATCCCAGGGGTGGACGTGCGGCGACTGCGAGGATTATGCGGTCCTGCTGGCGGTGATGTACCGCGCGGCGGGCTTCCGGTCTGCTGTGGTGCTGGCCCCGGGGCATGCTGCAGCGCTCGTTCACTTGCCCGATTACCCTGGAGCAAACACATACTGGAACTTTGAGGGCACGAGCGGCTGGGTGTGGGCTGAGGCCACGGGCCGAACGAACCCCCTGGGATGGACGCCCCCCGATTTCATGCGCTCCGATATGGCGGCCTATGAAGTGGTCGAAGGGGAAAACATTTTTGAAGCAGGGGGGGCTGAAGTGCCCACACCTGTCGGGGAAACTTCAATGCTCGGATTTTCACCATTTTTCTCTATTATATTTTTCCTCTGGTTGCTCTCGGCTTTTCGAAGGCGGTGAATCTTTTCGAGTTAAAAATGATGACTACTTCAACCAGCTAAGCAAGCGTTCTTGACCTAGCTCGCGTAGCCTTTGCCTAACGAGTTTCTTTAAAGTCACCACTCCTTCACCCGTCTTTGCTGATATGGGCACCACAACATCCAGCCACTGTCGCCATGGGGAAGACATACCAAGCTTCTCGCAGATGTCATCGAGCAAGGCGTTCCGATCCTGCGGATAAATTAGGTCTATCTTATTTACCACTACGATGGGGTTGAGCTTGAGCTCCTGCAGGAACGAGAACATCTCCACATCTACGGGAATCCGTCCGCGGCGCTCCCATCGCTCGACTATCTCAGAGAAGGCGCGGGCGTCTATCACCTCCATAGTGAGCAATATCCTTTCTCGGTTCTGCTCAAGGTACCGGACGATCTCCGTTTTAACTTGCTCCTGCGCCTCCCTGCTCACCCCCGCCATGAAACCGAACCCAGGCATGTCCACGATGTCAATCTTACCGCAACGATAGCGGGCAATCCTGCGCGTGACGCCGGGCTTCCTGCCCACGCGCACCCGCTTTCCCGTGAGTTGCCTGATCACGCTCGACTTCCCGACGTTCGAGCGCCCCACGAACACGAACTCCATTTGTACCACATACCATTCTGGCCGCTAAACTCTGGCTTTGCCTATAAACTACATCTTTTCTGAAAATTTCATCGACTGTATAGGCAAGCCAAGGACTTGATGGG
>JAUWXQ010000028.1 GCA_030616305.1 Hadesarchaea archaeon | reverse complement strand
ACAGCCACTCCGACCTTCTTGGCGACGAAACCGCCTCCTGCTTTCATCTGCTGTGCTAACTCGTTGAGCTTCATCCCTTTGCGCAGCGAGATATCTTTAACTGGTTGTCCAAGAATTTTTTTCATGGTTTTAGCCTTCCTTGCCGATATTCTCACGAGAGCTTAAACAACAGCGCCGAGACACCTATTTCTCGAACAACCAAGAAAAATCGGGATGTTTTCTTTTAATTTTCACCCGCTCGTTCAGGGCATGGGCGATCAGGGGCAAGGCAATTGTCGCGTCGCAGTAGCAGGCGATGTTCTTCCCTTTCGCTGAGGTCTTTCCCCAGCTTATCGCTTCCTCGAACGTACACCCGCTCAACCCTCCCCATCGAGGGGCATCAGTGGTTATTTGAATCGCGTACTCGTGGGGATAAGCCTCTTCTCCACCTCTCGTTAGATCTATCGCAACCGCCAATAATTGAGTGAAATCCTTAGGCACACCTCCGCCTATGTAGATCACCCCAGTTTTCGGGCTTTTCTCCCCTATTTTCAAGAATTCCTTGAAGTCTTTCATTTGATCCACTTTGATGTTTTTTCCCTTCACTCCCGCCGTAATGGCAGCAATACCGTAACCGCTGTCGACGATGGCCGGGCAAAAAACGGGGACTTTATTCTCGTATGCAGTTGAAACTATGGACTTGATACCTCGCCCAGAAAGCCATTTTCCAAATTGGCAGAGGAACTCCCGCGAAGAGTAATCGTGACCCTCGTCCAGCCCCATCATGAACTCCTCGATCAAATTTTCCATTTTTCGGTATTCGAGCTCGTCTGCATACACATCGTAGAAACGATCGATCTTGTACCTCAGCAAGTCATGGTCATCGACGATATGGCTCCCACGCCAGTAAGTGCTGCCCATCGCCTCGAAGATGTCTTCGGAGATGTTCGCACCAGTAGAGACCAGCACATCTATATAGTGGTTTTCAATGAGCCAACAAATTATTTTCCACATACCAGTCGTGCTCAGCGAACCAGCGTATCCCATGAGAATAGTCAAGTTGTTTTCTTTGATCATCTCCTCCCAAACTTCAACCGCTTCGCCGAGCTTTCTACCTTGGAATCCAGTCTTCGCCATCTCCGATAGAAGTTGGGAGATGCTTTTCTCCTTGACTTCGATGGTTTCAAGTTTTTCCTTGAAGTATGGCGTTTCGCGCATGTTGAAACCTATTCTCTTCTTTTATTGTAGTTAAAAAATTTTCGCATAGAGATTATTTATAACAAAAAAGTTTTAGTAATATTTATAAGCAAAAAAGTATTACTTAAACGATGGGAGGTGTAGAATAGTGGTTTGCTACATCATACCCTTGGTAGCGGCGATAATCACGTCGACCATCTGGGGCGCTCAACGAAGGGGTCCGGCGGGCTGGTGGCTTATGCTGCTGCTCTGCGGAGGTGCGGTGTTCGGAGTGGTTGATCATCTTCTGTACGGCGAGTTACTTCTATTTTCGCCAGGGGCTTTGCCAATGGATCTATTCGTTGGAGGCGCAATCACCACTGCGATATTCGGTGGTTGGGGAATAACGCTCGGCATAGCCAAAATGTATCCAGATCTGAGCCGCCGTATGGGCTACCGCATGGGTATTCTGCGATCGAGCGAAAAACGCTGATTTTCACGTAGGCTTGATTCCGGTTAGAAGCGGCGAAAAGGCATTTAATTAGTGGAGTCTATCTTAATCTGGTGAGGTGAATGGAGGAAGCACCCGTTGAGAAGAAGCCAGTGGGAAAGATATCCCACTACTTTACAAATATAGGGGTCGGGGTTATCGAACTCAGCGATGAGCTTAAGGTAGGCGACCAGGTATCTATCGAAGGCGCGACGACCAACATTCAGCAGACAGTGGATTCAATGGAGATCGAGCACGAGAACGTGCAGAGCGCTGGCGCAGGACAATCAATTGGGATGAAGGTCAAAGACCGTGTGCGCGAGGGCGATCTCGTCTATAAGTTAGGGTAACTCTTCCCGTGCTCTCAAATTTTCAAAAAAGCACCCCAGGGTTAAACTAAAGCACCAACTAAGACTTTTGGGAATATTTATGCGACTGAGATGTCTGCAGTGAAACATTCTCTATAAGAATCACTCAAGAAGACATCATCAGCTTGAATAGAATGGACTTTCCGCTATCTATGTTGGCAATCTTTTTCCTACACCCCGAGCATACTGCAGCTGCCCGCTCGATATCCTCGCGGAACTTATTGTATTTCTCCACCTTCTCGATTATTCTGTCGGAGAAAGATCGAATCTGCTTCGCCGGGACTTGAAAAGTGCCACAGAGGGGACACTTTGCTAGCTCCTCCTCGGCGCTCGTCCCCATAGACCCCCGGTCCAGCCCCGAGGGGTGTCGTTTTCTAGCAGGATGAACCGCGTCTTCAGGACAGACCTCCTCGCAGCTAGCGCAGTTGATGCATTTGTCATACATGTACTTCACCGTCCGTTTGTTGCCTTCATCCACCAGCTCTATCGCGAAAGCAGGGCACACCATCTCGCAGGCACTGCAACCAGTACATTTCTCAGCATCCAGCTCGGGTAGCCCCCTGAAACCTTCTGGAGCTGGCCATTCTCGGTACTTGACTTTCAGGGCTTTGGCTAAGCCGTCCGCTATCACTTGGGGGCTTGGTGGGCACCCGGGGATGTAGGAGTTTACAGGAACGAATTTGTCGGTTGGTTCTAGGACGTTGTACGATTTCTGAAATATTCCGCCCGACAATGCACATGCTCCCACCACGGCCACGACTTTTGGTTCCTTGAGCTTGGCGTAAACCTCTTTTAGCGAATCCAACATCTTCACCGTCACGACTCCCACCACGACTAGTACGTTTGCCTGTTCAGGTTTCTCTACAATTTTCGCTTTGAGTTCCCCGAGTCCGAACCTCGTGGCTAGCACGCTAAACACCTCGATATCACAACCGTTACAGGATCCGGTGTTCAAGCGGTAGACTCCGATTTCGCTCATTTTAATCGCCTCAGCTCATCCAGGCTTATCCTTCTGCTTCTACCGGTTCTCTCGTCAACCACGGTAACGCGGTTGGTGCAGGATATGCACCGATCTAAACTCTCCAATATGGGCGGGAGGTTGGCCAGTTTTTCCCCCACAAGCATTTCCACAACGGCGCGGTCGTTCACGTAGGTGGGGGGTCTGAGTTTGACGCGTTCTGGGTAGTTTGTCCCGTTCAGCTTAGCATAATAGATTAGCTCACCCCGAGGCGCTTCAACCCGACCGGAGTCCGCCCCAACTGGCGGCTTTCCCAAATCTACGCGTATTTCGCCCTTCGGCATGCGGTCTATTAACTGTCGGATCAATTTTATGGTTTCAAAATTTTCCCTCGCCCGCACCAGTGCCCTAGAGAAAACATCGCATCCGTCCTCCGTCGGTACATCAAAATCAACCTCCTGATAAGCGTCATACGGGTCGTCTTTTCGGATGTCGCTTTTGATACCCGAGGCTCTCAATACCGGCCCCACTACCCCATAGGCTCGGGCTTTATCCTTCGAGAGCATCCCTATACCCGAAAGTTTCGGCGCTGCGTCCTTCAGCGCTTTCATGGTGTAGTCAGAAAGTTTTGTGAGGTTATTCATCAGACTCTTGACTTTGTTGAGCATCCCTGCTGACACATCCCGCCTGACCCCGCCCAGGGTGTTTATCGAAAAGTGGACCCGGTTGCCGCAGATGGGCTCTAACAGGTCCATCAGCCTTTCGCGTGCATCGAGAATCCTGATTAGATGTCCATCCTCGTGTAATGTGTGGAAGAGCAGCACGAACCACATGTAGTGGCTGTGCAAGCGATCCAACTCGAAGACCAAGGATCGAATGTAGTTCGCCCGTGGGGGGATTTCCGCACCGAAGATTTTCTCTATGGTCAGGCAATAAGCGGTGGAGTGGGCTTGGGAACACAGCCCACACACGCGCTCGGCCAGCAGAAGGTCTTGGTTAAGGGATTTTGACTCCATCAGACGCTCGATTCCGCGGTGAGTGTATCCTTGCTCGATCTCGACGTCGACGATTTTGTCATCTCGTACGGTCACCTCGTATATCTCCGGCTCCAGATTCAAGGGATGGTATGGGCCGATTTTTATGATCTCGGTCATTTTACCCAATCCTCGCAGCCAGTTGTGATACAGGGCTTCGGTGAAACTCAAGCGACAATTCTTTCGCCGGCACACCGAACGCCAGCGCTAGGAGCTCGACTAAGTGCAAACATGGGATCGAGAACTTGGCACCATATCTTCTGAGGGCGAGTTGGCCTGACTCAAACTGAACATTACACGCAGGACAAACCACCACGACCCCATCGACACCCATTTGTTGATAGCGCTCCAGCTTGGGGAGCAAGTTATGTTTAAGCGAAAATTCTTCGTCCACTTGAGATGTCGGGAAACCACAGCAAAGTTGGTCGATGTCGGAGTGGACGACCTCAGCCCCCGTAGCACTTATCAGCTCCTCGAACTGTTTTGGTTTCCTCCAGATATCCCCACCGTTCTCTTCTCTGAAGAGGTGGCAACCGTAATGTACAGCGAGTTTCAACCCCAGTGGTTTTTTGACTTGTTTCTTTATCGCCTCAATCCCAACATCCCCATGAAGAACCTCGACGATATGCCTGACATTTATCGTCCCATTATACTTCCTTCCTATCTTGGCCAAGAGTTCATTGATCTCCTTACTGGTCTCCTCGTGCTTCATTTCCTTGTTGGCCTCCCAGAGTGTCTCGAAACAACCGTTACACAACACCACGATATCTAGCCCCTGTTTCTCGGCTATGCTCAGGTTCCTTGCGGACATGGATAACGCGACCTTCCTATCCATCAAGCGTGCTAGAATTGGGTCCGGGCAGCAGGTGTAGCCCGCCATCTCCGCGATTTCTAACTCGAGTGAATTGAAGATCTTACGCGTGGCAAGTTCAGCGCTCGGAAGCCGCTGAGGGATCATGCAACCCAAGAAAAGCGCGTATTTCTTCACTTCTTCACCCCTCTCAGTTTTTTTCGCTCCCAATCATAGCCAGCTCGTTTGCTGAAGTTTGTCTGCTGGATGAGTTCGTGGACCTCTTTAAGCTGGGGCTCGCTCGAGTAGCTGGCCGGTGGCCGGGGTGGAAGTCCCGCTTCCGCCCGCCTTCGTTCCACTAAGGAGGATATGGGCGCGGTGGCCCCGACGGTAATAATAGCCTCCGCCACCGGGACGATTTTGTCGGGGAGTTTGGGTTTGAAGGGCTTGCTCAACGGGAAAGTACCCTCCGGCAATTTGTCTGACACGACCAGATGTCCCGGTTTGGGGTGATTCTTGAATCTCACCCTGCACAGCTCCGCTGCTTCCCTTTCTGCCCATTCCGCAGCAGGGGTCAGGTCAGCTATGGTACCGATTTCGGGGTTCTCTTTCCCCAATTTCACTTTCAGCACCACGATCTTACCCTCCAAATCAAAATGGTAGAGAAGATTTACGTCCAGCCCCTCATCGACAGCGGCTATGATGATAAACCTCGCTCCCTTGCCGAGCAGAGTTTCAGTGGCCTTCCTTATCGCGCCCGGCGCTATTTCAGCCAAAACCTTTCGGGTCCGAGGCGTGCCCACGCTGAAAAGCCCATCCGGGATGTTCTTTTGTAAGAGTTCAACTATCTCGGCTTCTCCCATTCAACTCACCTTCCGCAAATAGCGGCTTTGCGCGAACTCAAGCGCTCCGGCACGGGTTCCGACCCTGATCGCCTGGGAGGAACAGTACTTGGCACAGTTCGGGTCGCCATCGCAGAAATTGCACTTGGTCGCGACACGGTGCTCCTCGTCGAACCAAGATGCAGCGATTGGGCAAGCATAGGTACAGGAGCGGCAACCGATACACTTCATAGGGTTTATCGTCACCCATCCCGTGGTTTCGTCCTTGGTGATGGCGTCTTCCGGGCAGGCGGCGACGCATACAGGGTCCTCGCAGTGCAAGCAGTTGATCGCCTCGCATGTAAATTTCTGATCGTCAATGAAAACATGGATGTGGGATTTCTCGGGGTTGAGGATGCCAAAGTTCTTGTGTGAGCATGCAATCTCACAATACCGGCAACCCGTGCATCGCTCCGGGTCATAGATTAACACGAGCTGTTCAGACTTGGACTTCTCCAATGAGGTCGCCTCCCTTGCTTGAGAGGAGCGGTGTGCTTTAAGTTTTTTGCTTAATCAAAAAAGGTTTAGACAGGTTCTTCCCCAGGCTCCCACGCGAAGAGATTTTGGATTATTGCATATGCGGCCGAAGGCGGGATTATACCGCGCTCGGTTATAATGAGGTCAACATATTCCGGTGGCGTGATATCAAAGACTGGGTTGCGGATTTTGGCGCGGGGAAATCGTTTAGGGTTAATGACCTCATCTAGATCTCGCTCCTCTATCTCCACCAATCGTCCGACCAAAGTGCCCGGGTGGAACTTGTAGCTCTCCGCCGCCACGAAAAACAGCACGCGAGCCTCGTGAGCGACGAGCGCGATTTGTGATGTTCCTATTTTGTTGATCACCGCCCCGTTCGCTGCGATGCTATCCGCACCCACGATCACCTTGTCGATGTCACGGATGAAATGTCGCACCGCAGAGTCGACTATCAGCGTTGTCGGGATGCCGGCCTTGGTGAGTTCTCGAACGCTTATTAGCCCCTGTCGCATCGGGCGGGACTCGGTGACGAACACCTTGATTCGCTTACCCTGCTTGAAAGCAGTTTTGATGACCGCAAGCGCGCAGTCGCTGTTGCAGTGGGTGAGTATCACATCATCGTTAGAAATCCTTCGTGCTCCTATCTTTCCTATCCGCTCGACCGCCTCTTTGGAGTTTTTTATGAACTCATCCGCGCGTGAAATTATCGTTCCCTGCAAAGTTTGGAGGTCAGCACCCTTCGCCTGCTTCGCCCCGAACGTGACGAACCTGACCGCGTTAGGAAGTGAAATGGCGGTGGGTCGAGTCGCCAGTAAAAGCGAGGACACGCGGTCGATCTCTCTCATGAACTCGGCGGGCATCTTGGCTTTAGATGTTTTAGCTGCGAGCTTCAAAGCTACCGCGGCTGCCCTAGCTACCCTGCCTGCCCCGCGTATGCGCATCGTTCGGATATCTCGAGCAATCTGTTTGATTTCAGCGCGTATCATGGTCCCATCGACTTTTATCTTCTCTTCAGACTTAAACTACTCGGGAGTTCACTTCGGGAGCTTATGCCGTAATTCATTGATGAAAATTTGACCATCGGTTTTGTGTGTTGGGTCAGCCTCCACCGAAATCTCATGCCTGAACTTCTCCACAAACGCCTCGATGTCAGCGCCTTCCCTGAGTAGTTTTTCGAGCAAGCCTCTGAGATCTTGTGGGTAGACAAGGTAGGGCATAACTGATGAAAAAGTGTTCCAGATGAGCATTGCTTCAGTTTCCTGCATTCCAGCACCTAGAGGTTCAAGAGGGTCTCTTTCAAAGTTTCCATTGCCAGCGTGGTTTGCACGCTTTTCACCAAGTCAAAAGACTGGATGTATTCCTCGACGAACTTGTTTAGACTGTCAATGTTCCGAGCACGTACCTTTATCATCAAGCTGTGTCCTCCCGTGGTGCGGTGAAGCTCACAAACCTCGTGACGATGTGCGAGTGAGCGGGTTAGCTCGCGCACGGCCCGCGAGTCCACATCCACGTTCACAAAAGCCACCACACCGTATCCATATTTTTTTGGGTTAATAATTGCCGAATATTTTGCGATTATACCGGATCGTTCGAGTTGCTTAATTCGCCGCCTGACACCTGAGATGCTCAGGCCAACCTCGCGCCCCATTTTACGGAGCGGAACATGTGCATCGTCTTTCAGCATCTTCAGAAGTTTAAGGTCAACGCTATCCAAGTTTCATCCCCCAGCCCAACCCCGGACTAATGCTCCCAGAACTTCCTATTAATTTTTTGTGGTTAAGGGTTTGTACATCAAAGCTGGATTACTTTCAGCTTTTCTTTGACCGGGGTGCACGTTTTCACGAGCAAGTTGCCCCACTTCCGCTTATCGTTAAACAGCAGCACTTGCTCATATCGCTCTCTATAACGTTGGAGGTAGCGAGAGAGCGCTTCCGCAGCAGTTCTAATTTGTTCAGGGTCCGGTTCTCCTAGTTCTTGAAATTGTCTTAGCGGATAGACCTCGTCCAATTCTTCAGGGATGACTCCGAAGGGAGGTACAATTCTCACTAGGTGGGTCCTCTCCTGCTCTAGTTCTTGAGGCTCCCTCTCAAGGGCGGGCATGATGGCCAAAATGGGCCGTGTCGGAGGTTCATATCTGTCCTCAAGCCTGCGCGCATGACGTAGGACTTCTGGACGTCTGCCCGACTCCTCGCCCGAGTAGTAAAAGGCAGATGGCTTTGTTACGGGGTCAAAACGTTCTATAAAATCTCCATATTTCAGTAGCTCTCTAAAACCCTCCAGCAGGCGAGGATGGGCTCGGCATCTGAATTGGACATGTTCCCAAAGCCTCCCCTCAACTATCGCTTGCCGGATACGTCGAAGCTCTCCAAATGTAACGTGGAGATTGTGTTTGGCCAAGAGTTTGACACGTTCCTCGTCTGGAGTCCCCCGTAGCTTTTCCGGAGAAGTGCTGACACAAACGGGGCACTCACACGGAAAGCACGAGAGCTCTTCTAGGTGAAGGGTTCCCTCCGAGGTGAGGTATCTTTCATCCCGCGCATACAGGACATAGGCCGCAGAGTCGAAGAGGTCGCATCCCATCACCACCGCCAACGCGAGCATCATCGGGTGCCCGGCGCCGAAGAGGTGAACTGGACGTTGAAGGGGCAAGTTTTGTTTCGCCGCCATCACTAAGTCTACGAGTTCAACATACCGGTATCCTTCGAGCAACTCGACGGGGCTGCCTATGGCGTGCAGCTGATAGTCAAGCTTCCCGGTCTCGCGCGCGGATTCTTCCACCAAGTCGCTGAAGAGCCCCCCTTGCACAGGGCCGCACCACATTACATCCGGGTTGGAGCGGAGTTTGACTGCTTGGCGAGCGCGCTCGAGCGTCACCCGCACGGTTTCGGCAGCGCGTTTTTTTGTCACATGGATTCCTGTGGGGACGTCGAGGATAGTGGCGATGTCTGGAGCAATCGCGTCTTGGTAGCGCACGATTTCTTCGGGCGAAACCTCTACGCCGCCGTAGCGGAGGATTTGGTAGCCACCGCTGTCGGTCATCACTGGCCCATCATAGTTCAGTATTCCGTGAATCTTGAGTTTTGCAGCTTCTTCACCAAAGTGGCGTAGGGTTAAATAGGCATTCGTGATCACGAGCTCGGCACCGAACTCCTGCCTCATTTCTGCCGGAGTTAAAATCACATCAGAAGGGTTAATGACGGGCATGAGTGTCGGAGTCGTCACCTCACCATGAGTTGTAGTTAGTTTGCCAACCCTGCCCATGCCGTCTCGATACAGGATTTTGAATATAGGATCACCATGTGAGAAGTATCGCCAAGCATCAAAAGTTTTATCGTGAGTTTGAGGATGCTAACAAACTAGGTATTTGCCTTCAGCTAAATCCCTACAAAACCCATGTATATGCTCTAGCTCGTTGTTCATCGTTTCCACTACCTGCCCTCTAATGCTTTTTATATTGACTCCTGATCTGGTGATGACCCGCGTCACGGCTATCGCCGGCTCGTCAATCGGTTTGCCTATCTGGCTCACAAGCCAAACGTAAACCTCCCTCAGACCGGGCACATTGGTGTAGATTTCATTCGCGATTTTGTGGGTGAGTATATTGTATATCTTCCCAACATGGCTGACTGGGTTTTTCCCGGCCGCTGCTTCTGACCCCACGTGTCGGTTAAGCGGGATGACTCCATTTGGTCTATTTCCTCTGCCAACTTGTCCGGAGTCAGCGCCGTCCGCGCTCGTCCCAAGTACGGTGAGATAAGTCCCATCGACTCCTCTGCCTCTCGCGTCGAGCGTATTCAACTTGAGGTCAACCTTTTTGAAGTTGGAATTCCCTCTGATGAACTGACAAAGCTGATCGAGAATCTCCTCCTTTTTCTTGAAGTAGTCGTCCTCGCTCTCAACGAACCTGTCGACGAAGGCCGCCCCCACCGTCAAAGAAACCTCATTGTTTTTTCTGAACGCCATTACCTTCACGTCCTCGCCTACCGCGGGGAACTCCTTTTTGAACTTTTTTGAGTTAAGAAACCGCTCGGTCTTCAGCACGAGCTGCTCGGTCGGGCTCATTGGGGCATAACCGACAGCAGCTGAGGTATCGTTCGCGCTGAGTATCCTGTCCCCGCGCTTGAAAATATCTGTTAGCGCTGCCGAACCTGGTTTGAGTTCGATTTGGTAGCGCATATGTTTTTCAGGGTCAACGAACCTCAAGTTCTCCTTGATCCAGTCCTTCGCTGCCCGTATCGCTATTTCTCCCACAGGAACTCTAACTCCCTCGACCTCCTCGGTAGCTCGGTCGCCGAATACCAAGAGCATGGGTTGCTTGACCTCGCCACCCCCAAACCTCGTCTCAACCTCGCCAGCTACTAACAATGACTTGTCAGCATTGTGGTGCATGATTGCGCCAAATTTTTTCAAATACTCTTTACTCAACTCGACAGAAACTCTGTCTAAAACTGCATCACATATCGAGTCCGGGTGGCCGAGGCCCTTTCGTTCCACTATCTCCAATCTCTGTTCCTCGAGGGTGGCCTGCTTGAACTCCTCGACCACGATGTTCCGTGCCAAGTTCATACCTCTCGGATTCGTCTATAAGTGAGCTATTTATAGGTTTTGTTGGAAAAATAACTAGTAGGAATAGGCGGTTTCATTGGTGATTTTGAGACCATCTGAAGTCAGGGCAACGCGGACGCGGCTAGGACTTACTCAGGCCAAGCTAGCTGAGCTGGCAGGGGTGACGCAAGCTTACATAGCCAAAATAGAGGCTGGTGTCGCCGACCCCAGGGTTTCCACGCTCGAAAAAATTTCTAACGCCCTTGAGCGAGGGGCTGTTGAAGGGAGGCACATCTCGGTAGGTCGAATAATGTCATCCCCCATCATCTTTGTCAAATCTAACGACAAAATAGGGCGGGCAGTTCGGCTAATGGAATCACACGACATATCGCAGCTTCCTGTGTTTGAGGGCGATGTTCAGGTGGGGTCGATATCTGAAACAACGTTCGTCCGCAAAATAGCCTCCGGCGAAAACATGCCTAGGTTGCTCAAGCGCAGCGTCAGCGAGATAATGGATGAACCCTTCCCGACTGTTAGCAAGGATGCTGACATCGATGTTGCTTACCACCTGCTCGAGCACGAACCTGCATTGGTGGTGGTGGAACACGGGAAGTCAGCCGGTATCGTGGCCAAGGCTGACGTATTCAAACTCACGGGGAAGAGCAAAAGCTGAAGCAGGCTCTCATATTTTTATGTTTTATACCTAGAGAGATAATGTTGGTTTCATGGTCGAAGTGAATGAAAGGGTCGCCAGATGGATTGCCGGTGACATAGCCCTCTCCGATGATCACGGGGCGGCCATCAAGCGCTGGCGGGAGAGGTTCGGATTAAATCAGACCGCCTTAGCCAAAGTAATCCACATTTCCCCCTCAGTTATAAGTGACTATGAAGCTGGGAGAAGAAAATCCCCTGGGGCCACCACGATTAAACGTATAGTGGAAGCGTTTCTTAGCGTGGATGAAAAGGAGGGTGGGAAGGTTTTGAAGAGTTTCTCCCAGGTTTTCGGTACCCAGTTGCCCCCAGATGTGGTACTTGAAATTAGAGAATTCGACGAACCCGTGGATGGGAAGACCATATGCAAGGCGGTGAAGGGGGGAATCGCAGTGAACAAGGCGCTGCTTGATCGGAGGCTTTTTGGTTATACTGTTATAGATGGTCCCAAAGCGATCCTCGGGCTTTCCACGGATGATTTTCGACGTCTTTACGGATTGACCACTGAGCGCGTGCTTGTCTTTACTGGCGTTACAACCGGACGATCCCCTATGGTCGCTGTGAAGGTCATCGGGATAACTCCCGGGATGGTGCTTCTACATGGAGAGCTCAAGGAGGTCGACGTGCTTGGGATAAAAATAGCAGAACTTCTCAAGGTACCGCTCGTAATCTCAAGGTTACCCTCAGTAGGAGCGCTGCTAGAGGGACTTCGTAAATGTGCCCACTGAAAGCCAAATCCTCACCCCCCACATACGTCATTTGTCGATGTTTTTTCCGACAATCGAAAGGTTTTTATCGGTCTTACTGAAGCAGAAACACAAGATTAGTTGGATAAATGTAAAAGGTGGTCGCAAGAATGGATGTGGGTATAATCGGTTATGGTGTTTACATCCCAAGGTACCGTATCCGAGTTGAAGAGATTGCCAAGGTTTGGGGAAATGACCCAGAACGCATCAAACATGGGCTATTGGTGCACGAGAAATCCGTACCAGCTCTCGACGAGGACACTGCAACAATAGCGGTTGAAGCAGCGCGCAACGCGGTAAAACAAGCTGGAATAGACCCTCAGGATATCGGCGCGATTTACGTCGGCTCGGAATCCCACCCATATGC
>JAUWXQ010000015.1 GCA_030616305.1 Hadesarchaea archaeon | reverse complement strand
CTTCAAATACTCCGCCACCGGTCTCCTCTTCGGCGGCTTGAACGTCAATTTCGATTCCCCCCTCTCGATCTCGTACAGGTTCCACATCCCGGTCAGCACCGCCAGCTTCGCCACCTCTATGGTCTTGCTCGAGTCTATCCTCCAGCCCGGCCCGCACGGGCAGTGGACGTGGATGTAGGTGGGCCCCTCTATCGAAGCCGCCTTCCTGACCTTCTTGATCAGGTCGAGCGGGTAGGCGACCGAAGCCGTGGCGACGTACGGTGAGCCGTGAGCCGCCACTATCGCAATCATGTCCTTCTTCGGGAGGTCCTCGCCGCGCTTGACCTTCCCCACGGGAGTGGTGGTTGTCCAAGCCCCAAACGGTGTGTCTCCGCTCCGTTGCACGCCCGTGTTCATATAGGCCTCGTTTGATGTGCACACATACAGTATGTTTTCATTCCGCTCGAACGCGCCCGAGAGCGCCTGTAATCCAATATCGACAGTGCCACCGTCACCAGCTATCGCCACGGATTTAACGTGTTTCTTGCCCAGCACTTTCAAAGCCCGAGCCACTCCAGAAGCCACAGCCGCCGCGTTCTCGAAGGCGACGTGAATCCAAGGCACCCGCCAAGCCGTCTCAGGATATGGTGTGGTTACCACCTCCATGCAACCTGTTGGCGAGGAAACGATGATGTTTTTGCCAAGTGCTTTGAGCACGTGTCTCAAAGCCAGCGCTTCGCCGCACCCAGGACAGGCGCGATGTCCCGGAGCGAGCAGTTCTTCGTCTGGCACCGCACTCATGGTTTCAACCCCACTAAGGTTTCTCTAAGCCCAAGCCATTGAACGACTTCCTTGACCTCACCAGTTTTTGCTGCGTTCATCGCCGTTTTGGCTGCTTCTCTAATCTGGGTCTCTGTAACATCACGTCCTCCAAGACCACAGATGAAATTCAGCAAGAGCGGAGCCCTTTTGGCATTTGTGAACGCTCCTGAGAGGTCCAAGAAGAGAGCTCCTGTTGCGCCTAGGGAGATATCTTTTTCGAGCACAGCAACAGCCTTCGCGTGAGCAAGAGCTTCTACGAGCTCCTTCGCCGGAAAAGGTCTGAAAGCACGAACTTTCACAAACCCGACTCGCTCACCTTGGTCACGGTACTCATCAACAATATCTCTGATACTGCCACTCAACGAACCCATAGTTACAAAGACAACCTCAGCATCGTCGTTCCGATAGCATTCTATGAGACCGTATTCCCTTCCAAATTGTTTGCCGAACAGCCGCCCGACTTCAAGTATCTTATCCCTCGATTCGAGCACGGATTCCTGAAGCATATATCTGAACTCTTCATAATATTCTGGTACTCCGACCGCACCTATCGTGACAGGGTGTTCTGGGTCGAGGGAATATGGGTATTTGTATGGTGGCAAAAATTTGTCAACTTCATCTTGTTTGGGGACATCGACTGGTTCAGCTGTATGTGAGAGGATGTATCCATCGAAACACACCATAACAGGAAGCAGGGTTTCCTCCGCAATGCGGAACGCTTGAATTGTCGAGTCGATTATCTCCTGATTGTTCTCGCAGTAGAGCTGGATCCATCCGCTATCTCGTACCGTTACTGAATCCTGCTGGTCGCACCATATGGAGAGGGGCGCTGAAAGGGATCGGTTCGCATTGGTCATAACAATGGGCAGCCGCAAACCAGAAGCCACGAACATTATCTCGCTCATCAGTATCAGACCTTGCGAGGAGGTTGCGGTGAAAGTTCTTACGCCAGTGGCGGCGGCACCTACGCAGGCACTGAGGGCACTGTGTTCTGATTCAACTTTCATGTATTCGGCATCAAGTTCGCCGTTAGCTACGAATTCGGAGAGCTTCTCAACAATGGCTGTTTGGGGAGTTATTGGGTAAGCTGAAATGACTTTTACTCGCGCCAGTTTTGCGCTAATAGCAGCGGCTTCGTTACCCGTTATGAACTTTTTCATTTTTCTTCCTCTGGCACCATTATTATCGCTTTGACAGGACACTCATTTGCGCAAATACCACAGCCCTTGCAGTACTTGTAGTCTATCTTGGGGGGCTTGCCCTCGCTAATCGCCATGTCTGGACAATATAGCCAGCATATCCCGCACCCGGTGCACTTTTTCTCGTCGATAACTGGCTTAAGGCTGCGCCAGCTGCCAGTTTCAGTTTGTTCCGTGCTTCCGGGCTTAAGGATCACTGCGCCTGGGGGCAATTTCTTGCGGGCACCTGAAGAACTCATGTAGCCACCCTCGTCCGCTCATACGCCACTTTTATTGCAGTCACATTTTTCTCGGAAAGTTTGCTGGAAAAGTATCTTTTGATTGTCTCGGTGAGCGACTCCAGTTTCACCAATCCAGTTGCTTTTGCCAACGCTCCAAGCATGGCTGTATTGGTTATTGGCACCCCTAGCGTTTCTCTCGCTACTGAACTGGCATCGACGAAAGCGGTTTTGGCGTGGGGGAATTGCACAGCTTTTTTTGAATTGAGCACGATTGTCCCACCTTGTTTAATGCCGGAAGCCACATCCACGGCTTCAGGTAGCAGAGGATCCAGCACCACAACATAATCGGGCTCGTATACCTGAGTGCGAGTACGGATTTGTTTGTCATCTATACGCGTGAAAGCCAGCACGGGTGCTCCTCTCCTCTCTGCACCGAAAAATGGAAAAGCTTGAGCGTGCTTGCCCTCAAGAAAAGCGGCTTCGGCGAGTAATCGTGCTGCTGTGACCGCACCTTGTCCCCCGCGGCCGTGAAATCTTATTTCAATCATAAAACCCCAAAGGGATTCTCTGCTGTCAATTTAAAGTTTTTACATAACCTCCGATTTTTTAAAAGCGTTTAAGGTCGACAAAAGCTCGTCGAAATTTTTCACGATTTTCCTCACCCCGTGGGCCAGCATGTTGTTGACATCTTCTCCTTGGGCGAACACGCGCATATCAGTCTTCAGCCCAATCACCGGCTTCCCCTTAGCGCAAGCGTAACCCACCTCGAACGCCGTGCCGGAGTCCACGTCGGGGCCGTCAAGAATTGCAACAACGATATCGGCTTCCTCAATCCTACGGATGTCTCTCTCGTAGACCTCTAGGTACGCCCGCCGCCCTAGCTTGCGGACGTGCTTCCACAGCTGCCCGACGTCGCGCTGAGGGAGGACGGTCTCAAAGCCATGCTTTCGAAGGAACCCGTCCAGCTTCAGGTTGAACTCCCGCTCCGCCTGCGAGAAGAGCGGCCCAGCGATGAATACTTTCATGTGCTCTCCAGCTACTTTCTTAAGCCATAGGAACTAAAATATTGGTGCCGGCGAGCTGGTGGGCGACTTCCGGGCGAAAGCCTGAGGAAACTCCGTCCATCGGGCAGGTCCGCGAGCCCCGCAAGGGCACGGTCGAGAGACCGAGGCAATGGAACAGAAACGATACCCCTCGGCCTGCGCTAGGATGCGGAAACGCTGAGGTCGGGTCGGTGGGGATGAAACGGCCATCCCGCGGGATGCAAGGGCAAATTACCGCCGATGAACGCCTGCCGGAGGTGGGTGGTAGCCCGCTTAGCTCAATGTCGCCTAAAACAGAAGACGGGTTACGGCCAGCACACCGGCTATCACAAGGTGGAAAAATGGGTAAGAAATGGGGTCGGTACAAGGCAGGTGGGCGAAGTCAGCCAGTGTCATGTGTATATTGTGGGCGCAGGACGCCGCGCATCAAGGCCGTAATTGTGAGGAAGCACTACGGTATAGGTAGCCTCAAAAACATTCCGGGCCTCGACCGCAGGCGCGTATTCCTCCCCCAGATGAAGGCCTACGCGTGCATATCCTGCGCTAAGCACCGCCGCATGATTTGATTGCTTTTACAATCTCTCGGATTTTTTCCTTCCGGTCCTTTGCTCTTTCTACAAGCGTTCCCGTCACGATGATGTCGGCCCCAGCCCGCACGCGCTCGGCTGCCGCTTCCGCCGTCCTTATCCCCCCACCCACGATTAGCGTGACATCTGTGGCCTCGCGCACTGCCCGAACCATCTCAGCTGGCACCGGTCGATCGGCCCCAGACCCTGCTTCGAGGTAAACGAACCTCATTCCTAGGTATTGTGCGGCCAACGCGTAGGCGACAGCGAGCTCTGACTTGGCACGCGGGATGAGGTCGGCCTTCCCCACCCCTCCTGCCGCGCCCCCGGGTTCGACCACTAAGTAGGCCATCGGCAGGGGCTCCAACTTGAACTGTTTTACGAGCGGCGCCCCGAGTTTCTGGGCCCCTGTGATAAAATGTGGGTCTCGGGAATTGAGCATGCTCATGAAGAAGATCGCGTCCGCGTGCCGGCTTATCCCCGCCTCGCTCGCCGGGAACAGGATGACGGGCAGGTCTGTCGCCTTCTTTATTGAGAGCACCGTGTCGTCGAGAGGTTTCCCTCCCGCACGGGTCGAGCCTCCCACCATTATCCCGTCAGTACCAGCTTCAGCAGCATCGGAGGCGATCTCCCCAGTTACCCCCGTTGCCTGTTTGGCGGGGTCGATGAGCGTGAGGTGGGCAGCGCCATCGCGGGCAATGATATTTTTTAAGTGTTCCTCGACCTTACCCACGCGGTTCCCTCGACTTCGGCCTCAACCCCTTGTAGCCGCACTTCCTACATTTGGTCGCCTTCCAAGAATTTCGGGCATTGCAACGCATGCATATTTTGACGTTGAGCAGGCGCCTCTCCGCAACTTCGAATTTAACCACATTATCATCTCCTTTTCCTGACTTCTTTGAAGACTTCCGGCAATTTCTCAATTAGGTCTGATGCTACGAATTCATAGCCTTTTTCTCGGAGGCAGAGGTCCCCAGCCCGCCCGCAGGCCCAGGCTCCAGCCACAGCTGCTTTGAAAGGCTGGGTCCCTTGGGCCAAGAAGGCTCCCACAATCCCCGAAAGGACATCGCCTGTGCCTCCGACAGTCATGCCAGGGTTGCCCGTGGAGTTGATTCTTACCTCTCCCGTTGGCGATGCAATGACGTCGATGTATGCCTTCAGTAAGACCACGCATCCGAGACCCTGTGCCGCTAGTTCGACCTGTTCAGCGCGTCCCTGAACGTCGGTCGGCAGGTCAGCGCCCGTCAGGATCTCAAACTCTCGTGCGTGAGGCGTCAGAACCCAAGGCAGCCCCCGTGCCAAGTCCCGCTCCGATGCTAGCGCCTTCAGCCCGTCCGCGTCGAACAGCGCGGGAAGGTTCGCGTGTTTTTCTTTGAGCGTATGTGCTATTTCGATGGCGGCATCGCGCGTCTTCGCCAGCGTGCCTAAGCCAGGACCCACGATTACGGCCGTCGAGCGCTCGAACTCGCTCCACAGTTCTGGTAGGGCAGAAGGCTCAAGGTCGCGACAGGGAAGTTTGATGGTGATCAGGTCAGGTGAGAATGAGTTAATCGTCCAGGCTGCTTTTTCGGGCGCGGCCACAATTGCCAAATCTACGCCCGAGCGCAGCGCGGCTAAGCCCGCCAACGCCGGGGCCCCGATATACCGTGACCCACCCCCAACTACCACCAGCCTGCCGTGATCTCCTTTGTGCGCTTCCCGCCTTCGCTTGGGCAGGACGGCCAGCACATCTTTCTTGTTTGCACGCTTTAGAGCTGAAGTTGCCAACATATCCCCTTAGAAAAATCTGTGTCTCCTATAAAAGCTCGTGCCTTTGGAAGGCTTTGCACCTTTAATCAGTTCTGCACCTTTATCCCCAAATCGGTGTTGGAAATCCCGATTTTTGCTAATAAAGCATGGGGGCATCAGGGGCTTATCACGATGCCCACGAAGCGCCCAATTAAACAGCTTCCTATTTTGGCTTTGCTATTTTCTCTTTTGGCCTTACTATCAACCAGATAATCAATCCAAGGAGTCCAGCTATCAAAACTATGATCAGCCAGAGCGCACTATTTTTTCCCCTCGCTTCCGCATCTCGATAGACCCATACGCATAAGACGATTGAGATGATGAAAAAGACTATTATTGAACCTATTAATATTCCCGCTATCTCAAACATTGTAAATCGTCTCCAGTTTAGCTTCAGATTAAGGTTATTTAAACACGTGGTAGCGTAGGGCTTTGCTCCTAAATTCGATTCTGCTCCTAAATTCAGGTGGGGTGCTCCTAAATTGGTCATAGCACTTAAATATTTTAAAATCCGAGAATATATCATGTTAAGTATTCAATTTAGCAGGTTTGTGGGTTCTCCGATGGCCCAGCTCATGACGAGTTTGACTACAGTTGGAAGTTTTATCGTAGCTACCATTCTCTCCAAAACTGTAACTGCGACCGACTATCTCTCCAAAGTGGATTATTCTACCCTCTTAGCGGCGGCCCTAATATTCTTGGCTGTGTTCTCAATCTTCTTGTTGGGTAGTTTGCTTGTGGTGAGATGGAAGTCAAAGTTGGTAACTCAGTGTAAACTATTCAAAAAACGGTTGTTACGTTCATAGCTTTGCCCCCAAAGTAGTGAAACCGCTCCTAAATTAGGGGGTGAGGTGGGGATTTAGGAGCAAAGCCATTGGGGATAACTTCGCCTGTACTTTTAATCCCTAAAAATATCTAATTAAAGTGCAAACCTCCTTTGGAAGCGTCACGAATAACATTGGCGCTATTTTTTAAGTGTTCTCCATTTAGTATGATACCAAGGCGATGACGTGTCAAAACCTTCATGGGTCAGAGGTGGTCCGCGAATAGTCAAGCCGATTCCAGGCCCCCGTGCGAAAAAGCTCTTGGAACGGGATGAGCGGGTGATGTCTCCATCTTATACACGAGCCGAGCCCATCGTGGCTGATGAGGGCCAGGGGTGCTACGTTAAAGATGTCGATGGAAATGTCTTGCTCGACCTCTCCTCAGGCATGTTTGTCCTAAATTATGGGTACTCCCACCCGAGGTTGGTCCGCGCAGTCGAACGGCAGGTCGCGAAACTCACCCACTTCGCTGGAACTGACTTTTACTACGAGGTACAGGTCGAGCTAGCGGAGCGGTTGGTCAAAATCACGCCAGGTAAATCTAGCAAACATGTTTATTTCGGAAACAGCGGGGCTGAGGCGGTCGAGGCCGCCTTCAAATGCGTCAGGTGGCACACCCGTAGACCACGCATGATTGCCTTCACGGGAGGGTTCCACGGACGTACTTTTGGGGCGCTGAGCCTCACCAGCAATCTCAAATACACCAAGTTCTTTGCTCCCCTCGTCCCCGGGGTTAGCTTCATGCCCTTTCCGGACCCATACCGGCCTCCGCTGGGAGGGGATCCCTCGGAGTGTGCCCACAAGTGTATCGAGTACATTCGAGATTCTCTGGGAACGAGCATTCCCCCCAAAGAGGTAGCGGCAATAATAACCGAGCCAATTCAGGGGACGGCAGGTTACATCATCCCGCCTCCAGAGTTCTATCCTATGCTGAAAGAATTGTGTGAGGAGCACGATTGGATATTCATCGCCGACGAGATTCAGACCGGATTGGGACGCACGGGCAAGATGTTCGCTATGGAGCACTGGGGAGTGGTCCCAGATATCGTGTGCGTCGCGAAAGCTCTGGCCGGAGGGATGGCCCCAATAGGTGCGATGATAGGAAACGCAGAGGTCATGGACTGGGAGCCCGGAGCACATGCCTCTACCTTCGGAGGGAACCTTACTGCTTGCGCGGCCGCCCTCGAAGGCCTAAAAATTTTGGAAGAACAAAAGCTGGTCAAGCGGGCGGCGAAACTGGGTGACCTAGCACTGAAGCGGCTGCAGGAGCTGAAAGAAGAGTCTAAACTAGTGGGCGACGTCAGGGGTAAAGGATTGCTGCTAGCCGTGGAGATGGTGAAGGACAAGAACACGAAAGAGCCAGCGGTCAAGGAACGAAATATGGTCGTGCAAGAGGCTCTGAACCGAGGACTTATTGTTTTCAGGGGTGGAAAATCTGTGATCCGGATAGCACCACCGCTTATCATAAGGCAGCGGGAGTTCGAGCTCGGTCTGGATATATTTGAGGAAGCCCTCCGCGAGGTAGAGCGAAAATGCTGATGCTGAAACCGCACTTCAAGGCAAATGCGCAAGGGCATCTTGTAATAGGAAAAATTGATGCGGTAGAACTAGCCGAGCGCTTTGGGACTCCACTCTACGTTATGGATGAACAGCGCGTTCGCGAGAAATACTGCCGTTTTCACAAAGCATTCGCCGACCTCTGGCCAAACGTGCTCATCTGCTATGCGTTAAAAGCCAACTCCAATCAAGCAGTCGTGAAAATTTTGCAAAGCGAGGGTACAGGCGCAGACGTCAGTTCCGAAAATGAGCTCAAGATCGCTCTCAGGGCAGGGATTCCCGGGAACCAGATGATTTTCAACGGCAACTACAAAACACCTCACGAGCTAGAGCTGGCGATCACCAACGAGGTACTGATAAACATCGACAGCTTCCAGGAACTCGAGGTCGTTGGCAAGGTGGCGTCACGGTTAGGCAAGCGTGCGCGAGTTGGTTTTAGGGTCAATCCTGATGTGAAGGCGTCGACTCATCCCTACATAGCCACGGGATTACGGGAGAGCAAGTTCGGTTTTGATGTCGCGAGCAGGCAGGCCTTCGAGGGGTACAAGCTCGCGGCTCGGATGAAGAACGTGGAGGTGGTCGGTATCCACGCACACATAGGGTCCCAAATCCTAGACGCGGCCCCGTTTGAGGAGGAGGCAGAAAAGCTCATGGCACTGGTTACTACAGTGAAGGAGAAATTGGGTATCTCTATTTCGTTCGTCGACCTAGGCGGTGGTATCGGCATCCCATACAAGCCCGATGACTCGGAACTCCAGCCCGAGCAAGTGGCGAAGCGTGTAGTGAGGACGATAAAACGGGTCGTTGAGAAGAAGGGTTTGGTAAAGCCGACATTAGTCCTCGAGCCGGGACGTTACCTTGTGGCCGATGCAGGCGTGCTGCTGGCGCGCGTGGGGTACATCAAGAAGCGGCAGGGTATGCCGACTTGGGTCGCGGTGGACGCGGGGATGAATGCGCTGATCAGGCCCGCCCTTTATGGGGCTTACCATCACATCGAGCTCGCTAACAAGATTCGTAAGAAAAATGAAATGCTGGTCAATGTCGCTGGGCCCCTTTGCGAATCTGGAGATTTTCTCGGGAAGAAGAGGAAGCTCCCCAAAGTAGAGCAGGGTGATTTGGCCGTGATTTTTGACGTTGGGGCGTATGGGTTGGCGATGTCAAGTCAGCATACGGCCCAGCTGGGCCCAGCGATGGTTCTAGTCAATGGCAGCAAGGTTGAAATTGTTCGCAGAAGGGAGAGCTTCGAGGACTTGACCAGACTCGACCAGATCCCTAGGTGGCTTCGGTGAAACGCGTCGTCGTGAAGTTTGGCGGGACGAGCATCAGCAATTTGGATCGCGTCCGCTTGGGGGCAAGAGCAGTCTACAGTGAGTATCGGAAGGGCGCCCAAGTCGCTGTAGTCGTGTCGGCAATGGGGCACACCACCGATGCGTTGATCAGGGCGGTGAAGGCTAGTAAGCGTGAGGTAAGTAAAAAAGAGCTTGATTTTATCATGGCGCTGGGCGAGCGTGCAAGCGTTCGGATTTTCGCCACGGCACTGTGTAAGTTCGGGGCAGATGCCAAGTACATCGACCCAAAGAAGAAAGACTGGCCCGTGATAACTGACAGCAATTTTGGAATGGCGAACATCGACCTTGTGGAAACGAAGAGAAGAGTTCAGAAATTTATCTTGCCGCTCATGAGACGAGGGATAATTCCAGTGATATGCGGCTTTCTTGGGAGGGACCAAGAGGGAAACATCACCACGATAGGACGGGGAGGGAGCGACATAACTGGCTTCCTTATGGGCAAATGCGTGGACGCGGACGAGGTAGTAATAATTACAGATGTCGATGGCGTGATGACCGCTGATCCCAACAAAGTCCCTAGCGCACACCTGATCAAGCACATCACGGTTGAGGAGATGCGGGACTTAGCAAGGTTCGGAGCCCAAGTGATGCACCCGCGGGCGATGAGCTACAAGGACCCGGGAGTGACCGCGAGGGTTATACACTTCAGTCACGGCAATTTATCTGTCGGTGGAACCACGATAATCGGACCGAGTGAGCGTGAGTTTGTGGGCGTGAGATTGTACGGAAAACCGCTGGCGATGCTAACGGTCGTGGGTGAGCGGATGCAGACCACCCCAGGCATCCTCATGAAGGCAGCGGCCCCTCTCAGCAAGGTAGGGATAAATATTTTCGGGATTTCGGTCGGTCCTAGGTCTTTTTCAGTCTATGTGATGGAGGAGGAGACCACAAAGGCGCTCAAACTTGTACATAAAGCAGTGGTCGGGCACAGGCTCATGAAGGCTGTGACGAGTGAGGGGAGCTTGGCGATGATAATTGCTGAAAGCGAACGGTTTATCTACACACCGGGCGTGATAGCAAAGCTCGCTGAACCCCTAGCGAAGGCGAAGATAAACATTATCGAGATTCTCTCAAGCAGGGCCTCCATAAGCTTCTTCGTGAAGTGGGAGGATCGCAAACGTGCGCTTGAGCTTTTCAAGCAAGCAATGAAAAAAATAGGGGCCTGAGCATGTTCGAAGGCGCGTATACGGCGATGGTGACTCCCCTCGATAAAAAAGGTAAAATTGACGAGGAAGGGCTCCGTGCTAATGTGAGATTTCAAATAGAGCATGGTATTCACGGTTTGGTTCCTGTTGGCACGACTGGCGAGTGCGTGACGCTTTCCTATGAGGAACACAATCGTGTCGCCGAAGTAGTCGTTGATGCGGCGAAGGGGAAGGTTCCGGTCTTGGCAGGCACGGGGAGCAACAGCACTTGGGAGGCAATCATGCTGACGAAACACGCGAAGGATATTGGAGCGGATGGAGCCCTGCTGGTTGTTCCCTATTACAACAAGCCCACGCAGGTCGGTCTCTACGCACACTTCAAGAAGATCGCTGAGGAGGTCAATATCCCCCAGGTTATCTACAACATCCCGTCACGTACTGGGGTCAACCTCCTGCCAGAAACCATGGCGAAGTTGGCCAAGTTAAAAAATATCGTTGGGGTGAAAGAGGCGAGCGGAGATATGAAGCAGGTCGCCAAAATCATTGAGCTGACGCAGGGCGAGGATTTTTCGGTGACCTCTGGAAACGATTCGGACGCGCTTGAGATAATGAAACTTGGCGGCGTGGGAGTCATCTCGGTTGCATCGAACATCGTGCCAGACAAGGTGGTCAGGTTAGTGGAGTCCTTCCGTTCAGGTGACGTGAAAACGGCGGAACAGATCGACAGGGAGCTGGCACCTCTTTGCAGGGAGCTGTTTGTCGAAACCAATCCCGGGCCGGTAAAAATGGCGATGAACTGGATGGGAATGGCTGCGGGAGGGCTTAGATTACCGTTGGTCGAACTTGAGCCAGAAAACCAGGAAAAGCTGCGCAAAGTTTTAATAGATATGAAGCTGGTGCAGCGATGATTCGGGTTGCCGTATGTGGTGCATGTGGGCGGATGGGCAAGCTCATCGTGCGTCAACTCTCCAAACAATCGGACATGAAATTGGTTGCCGCCATCGATGCTCCCGGTACTCCAAGTTTGGGAGAAGACGCCGGCGAACTAGCTGGTGCGGGCAAACTCGGCGTGGAGATTGTAAGTGCAGATAAACTGGCCGATGTGTTGAAGGAATCAAAGCCAGACGTGTTAGTGGACTTCACAAAGGCGGATGCCGCGGTTCAGAACGTCAAAACTGCTTCTGAAGCAGGTGTTCATGTGGTCGTGGGTACCACCGGCTTCACGGCGGAGCAACGGGATGAAATAGAGCGAGTCATCAGAGAGAGGAAAATCAGAGCAGTCATCTCGCCAAACATGTCGGTCGGCGTAAATGTATTTTTTAAATCAGTCAAGGAGACCGCGAGAATGCTGGGCACTGATTACGGGGTCGAGATTGTAGAAGCCCACCATGCACAAAAGCGCGATGCTCCAAGCGGGACCGCGCGGAGGGCTGTACAAATCATCGCGAAAGAGTTCGGTTGGAGCGAGGATAAGATCAAAATCAAATCGATTCGGGAAGGCGATATCGTCGGGGAACACACGGTGATATTTTTCACCCCGGAGGAGCGGGTCGAGATCATCCATCGAGCTCAAAGCCGTGAGACGTTTGCGGCCGGGGCGACGAAGGCGATTCGTTATGTGGTTAAAAAAGGCAAGCCCGGCGTCGTGCAGGACATGCAGGACGTTTTGGGTTTATAGTCTGATGAACTCATTTAGTGAAATTGGATACCGTGACGAGTGTAATTCATTTTTGTAGGCGGGAAAAAGATTTTTACAACATCGGCGAGATCGCCATAGCGTGTTCGATTAAGGATATGCTGCACTCTCGTTTGAAACCATTTACCTACACTCCGGCCGAGGTCGGAGAATTAGAAAAACCGCAAACCACCGAGTTTATCGAAACCATCAACCAGCATGATATTTGCGTGATCGGGGGAGGGGGATTATACTCCAAGTTTTTTTTCCCGATGGATGCTCAAGTTATCAAATCTATAGAAATACCGATCGTGCTCTATGGGGTAGGATATCTCAGAAATCTCGGAGACAAAGAACTAACGGAGGAGCAAATAGAAAGCGTTCGATTATTGAATGCGTACGCCGAGCTCACCTCCGTTCGGGACGAATACACATGTAAATTTTTGAGAGATTTGGGGGTAAGCGATGTGCATGTGATTGGCGACCCCGCAATCTTCCTTGGTTCTGAGGAGACCAACCAAGTTGCTCTAGATGATAACAAAATACAGATAGGCGTAAACGTGGCTTGCCACTACTGGGCGCTGTATCCGAAGTATTTGCACAGGACGATTGATGAGTACGTTAAAGCCTGCAAATTTCTGATTAAGCATCTAAACGCGGAAATCGTGTATCTACTACACCACTCAGATGAGCATCACGTTGTTGAGGTAATGAGGAAGAAAAAATTGCCGCTCAAAGTGGTGGATACAGCCCCCAATCCATATAAAATGAAATTCATTTACAGCAAACTGGATTTGGTCATTGGTATGATGATGCATTCCACCGTGCTAGCGTTCGGAAGTGGGGTTCCAATAGTAAATGTTGCTTACGACGCCAAAAATTACAATTTCATGGAGTTCATCGGTCAGAAAGACAAGGTAATAGATGTCAGAGAAACTAATTCCAAAAAAATTAGCGATTTGGCAACACGTGCTCTCGACAATTCAAAAAGGATTAAGGAGAGCTTCAAGATTCTGAAACACCAACTGTGGAGGGAACAAGAGAACTTCATAACAAAAATTAAGAAATTGTTAGCTTGAGACCGGTAGCTTATTGTTTTTTCGAACTAGCTCTGGTTTTGTGGTACGGACATGGGCGCCCGAGCCTGCAGTATCGGCATTTCTCAGGTTTGGGTGGACTTGGAAGCGGACCGACCATATGTCCGTACTTTCGACGCGGCATCGGAACACCAAAATCCCTTTTGCATTGTCAAATTAAATAAGGTCTTGAGAGCATACCATAGCGAGGTGACCGAATGTCGAAAATCCCAGTCGCTGTATTGGGCGCGACGGGCGAGGTGGGGCAGAAATTTGTGATCAACCTTCAGCGTCACCCATGGTTCGAGTTCACGGCGTTGTATGCGTCGGAAAGGTCTGCTGGTAAGAAGTATGCGGATGCACTGGAATATGGAAGGGAAAATTCGAGATGGTTTTGTAAGGAAGCGCCCGAGAAAAAAGTTCTCGATATGACAGTTTTGGATGTCCGTGATGTGCAGACAAAAGAAAGCAGCTTGTTCTTTTCGGCGTTGCCGTCTGAAACGGCGCTAGAAGTCGAGGGAAAAATTGCGAAGCAAAAACCTGTGGTCAGCACGGCCTCCGCCTACCGCTATTTCGATGATAGCTTCGTGTACTTGCCAGATGTGAACGAATCACATGCAGACATCATTAAGCAGCAGCAAAAGGGCAGGGGATGGAAGGGGTTCGTCGTGCCACAGCCCAACTGCACGACCATAGGTCTGGTGATGTCGTTGAAGCCCGTACACGATGAGTTCGAGCTAGAGCGCGTGACGATGGCTTCGATGCAGTCCGTGTCTGGTGCGGGATACGGTGCAGTCAGGAGCTGGGCCGAACAGCGAAAGGTGCAGGGATCCGAGCTTCCGGCTGAGCTGGAAGAGTTCTCTCAAGGTATTTTTGAAGGTAACGTCATCCCGTACATACGCGGGGAGGAAGAAAAAGTCAGAAAAGAAACTTTGAAGCTTCTCGGAGAATTCAGTTCCGGCAAGATCAAACCTGCGGGGTTCAAAATTGCGTGCAAGTGTAATCGTGTCCCGGTGCTAGACGGCCACACGGAGTCCGTTTTCATCGAGACCAAGAAAACGTGCAGCGTCGATAAACTGAAGGAAGCTTGGAAAAGTTATCGGGGCGAGCCTCAGAAACTAGCGCTACCGACAGCACCCAAACAACCGATAATAGTCACGGATGAGATCGACAGGCCGCAGCCGAGGTTCGATTCAAACATAGAGGGCGGGATGGTAGCGGTGATCGGTGGAGTGGAGGCAAATGCTTTCGACAAAGGCTTCCAGTACACCGTGCTCTCGCACAACACTGAGCTCGGCGCGGCGAAGGGTGCGGTGCTGGCTGCTGAGTACCTCTACAAAATTGGATTGATCAAATGAAAAGCGCTGCTTCTAAAAGTTGCTAACAAGGTGCGACCAAAAGTAATCGAATTATAATTGGTAGCGGGGCGAGGACTTGAACCTCGGACCTCCGGGTTATGAGCCCGGCGGGCACTCCATGCTGCCTTGAGGGCAGAGTAGTTTCCTACTGCTGCTCTACCCCGCTGCTGGTAGCTTCCCCGCTACCATCCGGAGGTTTCTGTGCTCTAGGCTTTAAGAGTTTGCGAAGCATTCCACCAAGCACGGCGCCCACGCCGACGACCGCGACAACGAAGAGGGTGTCCATGAGCGTGACCCCGTAAAGCGAGAATAATAACTCCTCGTGCCCAACTGGACGACCCATACTTTGGGTTAGGTCCGTGAGGAACCACGAGACGCTGCGGATGATAAGAAGGGAGATATTTGCGATGATGAAACTGGACTCGAGCAACAACGCGTTCAAAGCCCCCCCACGGAATTGACTCCATCCACTGGTGATTTCTCTCGCGAGAAGGTAGCCTGTGATGACTCCGCTGATCAAAAGTGCGAAGATCCCAGCAAAAAATAGAATCATGCAGAGGCCCCCAAAGATCATGCCATAAACAACAGGCCGAAGGTAACGTTTTCGGTCTATCCCTCTGGTCAGGACGATTAGTAAAACCCCTACCACGGCAACGGCAAAGGTTCCATAAGCCAGAATAAATGTGGTGTCGTCCATCGCCATCCTTTTGACTTGGATATTAATAAACCGCCCTAACGTGAAACTTCTAGGTCATCTAAAATGCTAACTTCGAATGAGTGAAAGCTTGGCGATTCTAACGATAGAATCCACCTTACCCAAGATGGTGGGCCCGCGGGGATTCGAACCCTCGACTATAATTCACCGGCAAGATTTTACTATGGCTAATAACCTCTTCTTTTTGGGGCATGAACTGAACCCAATTTTTCTAAAGTAAGTTATCAGGTCAGCCTTTTTCATTATTTTTAGTTCGAAATATTTTCTCCGATATGGGCCGTATATCAATGCTGAGATGCCAAAATTTTTAAGCAGACGCACTATCTGTTTTAACCCATTATAGTTTATTGAAAATAATTTCACTTCCCTGTCCCATCCCCGTGATTTCTTTCTCAAAACCACTGAGGCTTCATCGTCAAAAAAGGCCCGTAAGTATACCGCCTTAACGCCATCTTTGCCTTCAATAATAGATTTTGGAAGTTTCCAGTTTTTCGTTCCTAACGAATATTTGCTTAAATCAGACAGTACAGGCGTTGTTCCAGAGCCAGTTTCCCGGCAAGTCCGTCCTTTTGATGGTTTCCAAGCCTCGATATCATATACATTATAGATCGCTTTTCTGAAGTCTTCGATTAGCGTCATGTCCTTGTTAAAGTACCTGACCACGTTTCCCTTTGCTCCGCGTAAGTAAAATCCACCGTCCGCTTGCAAATGCGCAATAATCTTTGCCTTATTTGGATCCATATCTTCCCCTCTTTAATTTGGATGGAGCTTCTTTTTAAGGAGGAAATTGGTGGGCCCGGAGGGATTCGAACCCTCGACCTTCCGGTTTCTGCCGCATAGGCTATCAGCCGAACGCGCTAACCATGCTGCGCCACGGGCCCCGGGACCAATTCAGCCGCGAGATGTTTTAAGTTTTCTTGAGGACGATAGCTACCGCTAACCGATGCAAGCAGCCCAAAAATCTTAGTTGCCTAAGTGAACTTATGGGCCCCTTCTCTGTCCTCGACGCTTTTGGAAGCAGTCCCTGCAATAAACAGGTCTACCCTCGGTCGGCTTGAAGGGAACCTCGCACTCTGCCCCACAGTCGGCGCAGGTTGCTTTGTGCATTTCGCGCGGTCCGAAACTTCTCGGCCTACCGAACCTTCCACCATATGCCATTTTCTATTCTCCTTTTTTTTCTCAGACACAACCTGAGAAACAGCTTAGCCGTTCCCGTAAGCTTTTTCGAAGAAAAGCTTGTTGTGTTCCTAGCACAGTTGCCAAGTGTGCTTATAAAACAAGTGGTTCACTTTAATTGTTGGGGCCGGTGGCGAAGTGGTATCGCGCTCGCTTCGCATGCCATCCGAAATAGCGAGAGGGCGCGGGTTCGAGTCCCGCCCGGTCCACCACTTCTCTTAAATCGATTACCCCTTTTGGCACATGCGCAGGAAGTGTTCGTGAAGTCGTGTGTCGTGTGTGAGCTCCGGATGGAAAGCCACCGCGATCATGTTCCGCTGACGCACCCCGACGATCTTCCCCCGGAATTTTGCTATGGCTTCGGCATCCCCCCAGACCTCCTCCACCGCTGGCGCGCGGATGAACACACAGCGGAAGGGTTCCTTGCCTAGCAAAGGGATTTCTAAGTCCACCTCGACGGACTCGCGCTGTCGGCCGAAGGCGTTCCGGACCACCGCGATGTCCATTAGCCCCAGCAGTGGTTGCCCGGTCCGCATCACCTGCTCGTCTCCACGCTTCGCCAACACGATTAACCCGGCACAAGTTCCTAAGATCGGCACACCATTTCCCGCGAGCTGTTTGATCCGCTCGAAGGTCCCGGTTCGCTGCATGAGCTTTCCTATAGTCGTGCTCTCCCCACCAGGAATGATGACCCCATCGGCACCCTCGAGCTGTTCAGGTTTGTCGACCCAGATGGCTTGCCCTTGGATCCCAAGCTTGTGCATCGCCCGCCTCGCCGCCTCCAAGTGCTCGCTCACTGCGCCCTGGAGTCCGATGATTCCTATTTTCACTTCAACACCAAGTCGAATGATGTTAGGTTCGATTTATTTATCTTTTCGAGCAATCTTTTTTTACTCCAGCAACCACGTGTAACTCATAGAGGACAGGAGAGGCGAAGATGTTTGGTTATGCGGGCAAGATTTTAAATGTTGATCTAACGCGTGGTGTGGTCGAGCCACTTGAAACCCCAGAAAAACTTGCTAGGGCATTTCTGGGTGGTCGCGGTTTAGGCGCAGCGCTCCTTTACCAAGAGACCGAGGCTGGCATTGACCCGCTTTCCTCCAGCAACATCCTCATCTTCATGACTGGGCCAGCGACAGGGGCTCCCTTATCGGCCTGCGCGCGCTGGGAAGCCGTCACGAAGTCCCCACTCACCAACATGTATCTTTGTTCTTCAGTCGGTGGCTTCTTCGGGGCCGAGCTCAAGTTCGCTGGCTTTGATGGAATAGTCATCCGCGGCAGGGCGGAGAAACCGATGTGGTTGAGCGTACTCGATGGAAAAGCCGAACTCCGCGATGCAGGCGAGTTCTGGGGACTGAATGCCGAAGAGACCGAGCTCGCGATTCAGAAGGAATTGAAAGATAGACGTGCCAGCGTTGCCTCCATCGGTCAAGCGGGAGAAAATTTAGTGAAATTCGCGAGCATTCAAGTCAACCTCCATTCACTGGGTAGGGGTGGATCGTTGGGTAGGGGTGGCATGGGCGCGGTGATGGGCTCCAAGCAGCTTAAAGCTATTGCTGTGCGGGGACATGGCAAAGTTGAGGTCGCGGACGACGAGGGCTTGATGGTTCTCGCACGCGAACTGGTGAAAGAGCTGAAGCTGGACAAGTGGGGCACGCCGTGGTTGGTGGACGAGATTAATAGGGAAGGTCTATTCCCAACCCGCAACTACCAGCAGGGCACATTTGAGGGAGCTCAGCGAATAAATGCCAAAACAATGCGGGAGCAGTTGGTTAAACGCGACACCGCCTGCTATGCCTGCACTATAGCGTGCGGCAAGTACAGCGTCATCGCGAAGGGAGAGTACAAGGGGACATTCGTGGATGGGCCAGAATACGAGACGATTTGGAGCTTCGGTGCTCAATGTGGTATCGATCGCCTCGATGCGATCGCCGCTGCTAACATGTGGTGCGACCGCTATGGCCTCGACACGATATCTGCTGGGAACGTGATCGGTTTCGCGATGGAGTGTTACGAGCGCGGACTGCTGTCAAAGGGAGACACCCACGGGCTGGAACTCAAGTTCGGCGCCCACGAAGTGTTGTTAGAATTCATCCGAAAAATAGCATTTCGGGAGGGATTGGGAGCTTTGCTCGCCGAGGGCACACGTACCGCAGCTAAAAAGATTGGGGGTGGGGCCGAACATTTTGCGATACATGTCAAGGGCATGGAACTCCCGGCGTACGACCCTCGAGGTGCTTGGGGGATGGCCCTTGCCTATGCTACCGCGTGCCGGGGTGGCTGTCACCTCAAGGCATGGACAGTTGGAGATGAGGTCATAACTCCTCGGTACGACCGCTTTTCGACAGAGGGCAAGGCGAAATTGGTAATTGGACTCCAAAACACGCGGGCGGTCGAGGACTCGCTGGGTGTATGCGCTTTAGGTAGGAAGGCAATCGGTGATGAAGAAATGGTTAGGATTTTAGCGATAACGACCGGCTGGAATTTCAGTACTAAGGAGCTGTTGAAAGCTGGCGAGCGAATCTACAACCTTGAACGCTTGCTCGCGGTGAGGGATGGAATCTCCCGAAAAGATGACACTTTACCACCTAGACTGTTGGAGGAGGCACTGCCCAACCTCAAGGGGTCAAAGATAGGGAGGGAGAACTTCGATAGGATGCTGAACGAGTACTACTCGCTTAGGGGTTGGGATAACGATGGGAAGCCAACTCGCGAAAAACTGGAAGAACTTGGTTTACTAGAGTTGTTGGAAGGATGAGACTTATTTTTCTTTTAGGCATCAAATTTGTCGCCAGCACGTAGCTTTTATTTTGATAGGTAGACCATTAGTGGGATTTGTCTGATATGCCCGGCAGGTTTTGAGGTGAAGGATTCGGGCCCGCTCAGGGTAGCTGAATTCGACTGCCATGGCTGTGAGGCCCCCAGCACGCTCACCGACCCCCGATGTCGTAAATGTGTCCTAGGCAGGCTTCGCACAGAGGGCGAGGTTGACCAAGTAATTCTGATCAGAGCTATTTGCAGGATTTACTGCTCGCGTGAGTTGTCCAAGCTGGCGAGGACCATCGCAGCGGCGCAGCAACTCGCGCTGGATCGCACCCTGTATGTGACAAAGGAAGAGAAAAAGTGTAAAAAATGTATTGACGGGCGTATCGCTGTAGTGATGGGAACGCTCGACCAGATTATCACAAATCCCCACGACCTTAAACCACTTGATGATGTCGTCGCAGACGCTCGGAAAAAACTCAAAGGAGAATGTAAGGACTGCACCGAGAAGAACTTCGCGAAGCTCGTTGGTTCGATAAAGGTCACGTTGAGGAGCGTAGGCGTCCTCAAGCGCCTCTCCTCCACGAACTACGACGATGTGTTCGTCTCCCGCGTGAGACCTTTCTTCGTGGAGGGCGTCTGGCACCCACCCCCACATCAGACCCGCCCCATCGAAAGCTACGAACTGTCGGGTAAGCGCGGGAAAGTGAAGATATACGAGCAGCTGGGTAGCCCCGTACCCTTTTATGAGCTGGAGCTCCCGGAGTTCAAACTACCGGCGGAGCAACTTGGGCTCCTGGACGCGGCGTTTCGGATTAAGATTGAGGAAGCCCCAGGACACGCGAGGTTCGCGTACTCAACGCGTATGCATTCGTTCGCCGAGGACTGGTATAACACCCTGCTTCACATGCTTCGAGAGGAGGAAAGTCCAGTGCCCACGACCGAGCTACGAAAGCTGGCGGATCTTATGGCTGGGTGGCTCACCTATCGCGTACTCGAGCCGCTGGGCCACGACGATCAAATTACTGATATCTACATTCCAGCCCCACCCGAGCTCCAGCCGGTCACCGTGGAGCACGAGCGCTGGGGAAAGCTCGAAACAGGGATATACCTGACTACTCCTGCCTTGCTTGGGCTCGGGGAAACGCTTGCCTCCCGGTTGGGCACAGCGTTCGACGAGGTTCATCCGCAGCTCGATGCCGAGATTCCAGAGCTCGGGATGCGTCTGTTTCTCAGTCGGTACCCTGCCATCTGGTCCCGAAGCGTCGAAATCGCGATTCGCCGCCGCCGCTCGACCCCTTGGACGCAGCCACTCTTCCTCGAGCGCGGCTCCCTTACCCCACTTGCGAGTTCGGTGCTCGGAAACGTTCTTCGCCTAGGCTCAAGCGCGTTCGTCATTGGGGAGATGGGCACCGCGAAGACCTCACAGGTGGAAACCTATGTTCCGGAGATCGGTCCACAACAGCGCATAGTCGCGTTTCAGGACACAGAAGAGTTACACATCGAGGATTTCGTGCAGCACGGGTACAAGCTGACGAACGTGCGGGTCTCGGACCCCGAACACCTTGAGCGTCAAGTGAATGCCTTTTTGCGGGGCGGGGCGAGCTACTGGTTGAT
>JAUWXQ010000053.1 GCA_030616305.1 Hadesarchaea archaeon | reverse complement strand
AGGTGCAGAAAACTTGAGTCTTTTATCCCTTCAGCTGGCAGCGCGTCGTATTCAACGCTATTTCCAAGATTTGCCGCAAACGTACGCTGAAAGTCGGGCGTGATAAAGGCGATGATCTTCCCCGTGTCCCCCGACTTTTTTTCTAAAAAAGAGTTGATGTGTTGAGCGCGTAAGCTGCGTTCGAAGATTTTGCCCTCTTTGTCATCAGCTATGCGGCTTGCGTATGCCGATTTTCCCCCGAGGAAACAGACACCTTCGCACACGTTGCGCGCGTTGTCACCGGGAAAGCATGCGAAGATCGAGTCAGAAAGTTCAGCATGCAGTTTATCAAGTTTTTCGCGAGAAATGAAATTTGTGGCGCCCTTTATTAAACCATTTTTCAAAAGGAGGTCTTCACTTGACTGAACGAAATAGTCCACGAGCGCGGTCCCGATCCCAAACACATCGTATTTCTTATTCAAAATTTCACCTAGCTAGTAGGGCTTGCTTTTCCAACCAAGCTTGTAACCGCCAAAGTTTGTAGCGAGGTGGATTGGTGGAGTGATGATGAGGATGGTCAAGATCACCTCCCAGCTTGGCAGCATCAGGGGGCTCGCGAAAAGCAAAGCAAGGACGATAAAGCAGAGCTGGTCTAGCCCAGGAGCAGCACCTCCACGAGAGATATTCAGGCGGCGTTTGATGAAACTGCCTAGGAGATCACCTACCAGTGCCCCAAGCGCAAGCAAGAGTCCGAGCATGGCATAAATACATTGCCCCGTTATAACTCCCTGCAGCACGCCTACAAGAGAACCAGCTATCAGCCCGGCCCCAAATCCACGTATGGTTTTTCCAGCTCCAAAAATCGGACGGCCATCTGTGAACCGCCTTCCCCCGTCTATGGGTGCTCCACCACCCAGCACTACTGGCGTCCCATTCGCCACGTAGGCCGGCAGGATGAACCATAGTGCCAATGCGATTAGGTCAAGCACTTCTTTACACAATTTCTCACTACCTCTCCCGCAAGAACTTGTGCCGCTAAGATTTATACCGATGATTTAAAATATTCCTCCTTTTAATGGAAATGGTTGGATGAACGGAAAATTACTTAAAAAGACCAAGAGCCTCTGTCCCGAGTGTATGAAGGTTATCGAGGCTGAGGTGGTCGAAGAGGACGGCAAGGCGCTAATCAGGAAGGAGTGCCCCGAACACGGAAAGTTCGAGGATATTTACTATTCGGATGTTGAGATCTACAAACGGTTCGAGAAGTTTGCTGAGATAGGCGACGGGATAGAGAATCCACGGACAGAGAAACAGCGGGGATGTCCTTTTGACTGTGGGATTTGCCCCAATCACAAAACCCACACGGTTCTCAGTATAATAGATGTTACAAATCGTTGCAATCTCCGGTGCCCTATATGTTTTGCGAACGCCGCCGCCGCTGGCTACGTTTACGAACCGACATTTGATCAAATAAAAGAAATGATGAGAAACCTGCGTGCCAACAAGCCGACGCCCCCACCAGCGGTTCAGTTCTCAGGGGGAGAGCCAACCCTTCGAGACGATTTACCCGACATCGTCCGCGCGGCGAAGGAAGCCGGGTTTTGGCATATCGAAGTAAACACCAACGGCATAAGGCTCGCCAAGGATCTAGATTTCATAAAGAGATTGCGCGAGGCAGGGGTCAGCACCATCTATCTACAGTTTGACGGGATGACCCCTGAGCCGACGATTAAGGCCAGAGGAGTAGATATCCTACCACTGAAGTTCAAGGCGATCGAGAATTGTCGGAAGGCCGGGCTAACGAGCATAGTTTTGGTGGTCACGTTGGTCAAGGGGGTGAACGATGGGCAGCTTGGAGACATCATCCGCTTCGCTGCTGAAAACAAAGATATCGTGCGATGCGTGAACGTGCAGCCAGTTTCTTTTGCTGGCCGAATCTCACAGGAGGAGCGCGAGCGGTGGCGCATAACAATCCCCGACTTCATGAAGGCAGTGGAGGAACAGACGGGCGGGCAGATTAAAACGTCGGACTTCTACCCAGTTCCATCCACAATGTCGATTTCACGTTTTACCAGCGCGTACACAAGCAAGGGGTTCGTGAAGTTCTCCTGTCATGAGCATTGTGGTACGGCGACCTACGTTTTTGTTGAGGATGGGCGCCTTATCCCGATAACTAGATTTGTCGACGTTCCTAAGTTGTTCGGCTTGCTTGACAAGTACGCGGAGCAGCTCAGGAAAGGAGGGTTTGCGGTGAAGGCGAGGGTATTGGCGAAGGCGGCCAAGGAGGTACCGGGAACTATCGATACGTCGAAGGCGCCGAAAGGTCTCAACCTATCAAAAATTATAATGAATGTGTTGGGCACGGGGAGCTATGACGCGCTGGCGGAGTTCCATGAACGGGCGATTCTCTTGGCTTGCATGCATTTCATGGATCCCTACAATTTTGATTTGGGAAGAGTCGAGCGTTGTGGTATTCACTATGCCGTACCCGACGGACGCATAATCCCGTTTTGTTCCTACAACAGTATCCACCGCCCCAAGGTTGAGCAGAAGCTAGGGGTCCCGCTGAGCGAGTGGAAGGGCCCAAAGTAAAGCTTTAATATGGAGTAAATGTTCTGAAATAGGTAGTAAAATCATCGAGTAAACGGATTTAGGGGAGGAATTTTATGGCAGCACAGATGGGAGGACAACCGATACTCATACTGCCCGAGAAGGTTCAGCGCTATTTGGGCAGAGATGCTCAGCGCATGAACATAATGGCCGCTCGGGTGATAGCTGAGGCGGTTCGAACGACTCTGGGGCCGCGCGGCATGGATAAGATGTTAGTAGACAATTTGGGCGATGTCACGATAACGAATGACGGCGTCACCATCCTTGACGAGATGGAAGTCGAGCACCCTGCGGCCAAAATGTTGGTCGAGGTAGCGAAAACGCAGGACGACGAAGTCGGGGATGGCACGACCACTGCCGTAATCTTGGCTGGAGAGCTCCTAAAAAGGTCCGAGGAACTACTTGATCAAGATATTCATTCAACCGTCATAACTACTGGGTACCGACTCGCGGCTGGAAAGGCGAATGAGATCCTAGAGAAGATGGCAGCACCGGTTTCAAAGGATGACGATAAAATACTCAAACAAATTGCTATAACATCGATGAGCAGCAAGGGCTCTGAAATGCGCGGTGAAAAACTCGCTGAGCTTTGCGTGAGGGCAGTTAAGGCGGTAGCCGAGGAGTCGGACGGCAAGCTGGAGGCAGACATCGACAATATCAAGGTGGAGAAGAAAAGTGGTGGGAGTTCATCGGACTCACAGCTCATCCAAGGCATAGTGCTCGACAAGGAAGTCGTCCATCCAGGCATGCCTAGGCGAAAAGAAAAAGCCAAGATAACTCTTCTCAATCTGGCACTCGAAGTGAAGGAAACTGAAACGAGCGCGAAGATCAACATAACAGATCCAGAACAGCTCCGGAGCTTCCTTGATGAGGAGCGGCGCATGTTGCAGGAGATGGTGGATCAGGTAAAGAAGTCCGGCGCGAACGTGGTGTTGTGCCAGAAGGGCATAGATGATATCGCTCAGCATTACCTCGCTAAGGCAGGGATTCTTGCAGCCCGGAGGGTGAAGGAGTCAGACATGGAGAAGTTGGCGCGCGCAACAGGAGGAAAGGTTGTTACGAATATAAAGGACCTCACTCCCAGCGACTTGGGCACCGCAGCTCTAGTGGAAGAGCGCAAAATAGCGGGAGAGGAAATGATATTCATCGAGGGTTGCAAGGACCCAAAGGCCGTGAGCCTGCTGGTTCGCGGTGGCACCGAGCATGTGGTGGATGAGGTCGAGCGGGCCGTGCATGATGGGATTTCGGTGGTCGCGGCGGCAATTGAGGATGGCAAGATAGTCGCTGGCGGCGGGGCACCAGAGATAGAGGTCGCCAAGAGGCTGCGAGAATACGCCGATACAGTTGGTGGGCGTGAGGCACTTGCCGTGAATGCGTTCGCAGATGCAGTTGAGATAGTCCCAAGGACTCTCGCCGAAAACGCGGGTCTGGATCCAATAGATATTTTGGTGCAGCTTAGATCCGCTCACGAGAAGAAGGATGGAAAAAACATCGGCGTAGACGTGACGAGCGGAAAAACTTTAAACACGCTGGACCGCGGGATTGTTGAGCCCTTACGTGTGAAGACGCAGGCGATCAAGTCTGCAAGTGAAGTAGCTGAGATGATCCTTCGTATCGACGATGTCATTGCTGCTGGGAAGCTAGAGAAAGAAGCAGGCCCTCCAGGAGGACCATCTGGAATGCCTCCAGGTGGCATGCCACCGATGTAATGAGGGGGGCCACCTATTTTTCCCAAAAAATATACTCGATATGAAAAAGCACGGATAGTAGGAGCCAGAGCCCTCCAGATATCGATGGGGGCGCCGGTCTTGGTGGATGTGCCCGAGAGTTTGGGTGATCCGATTGATATAGCTTTGTGCGAATTTGAGAAAAGTGCGATCCCGATAACGTTTGTGCGGAGACTACCCGGGGAGAAGAGAACTGGCGCTTTAAGTTAGTCATCACCTGTCAAGGCCATCTTACTTCGTTTTCAGTCCCTCTTTTGAAAAACCTTGTCCAGTCATAAAAGCTTGTGCCACCTGTTTGGATTTAAGTGCTTTTAAGCGAATTTTTATTGGTGCTTGGATGGGGGTCCAGCTCGGCGACATCGTCACGAAGCAAAAGGTCGAGCTCGAGCAACTGCGCGGGCGAGTGATCGCGATAGACGCAATGAACTCGCTCTACCAGTTCCTCTCAATTATCCGGCAGCGCGACGGGGAGCTCCTGCGCGACTCGAAAGGGCGGATAACCTCGCATCTCTCCGGGCTCTTTTACAGGACCGCGAACTTCGTCGAGGCAGGAGTTCGTCCGGTCTACGTGTTCGATGGAGAGCCACCTAGGTTGAAACAGCGCACGGTCGAGCAGCGCCGCGCGGTAAGGGCAGAGGCGGCTGAGGAGTGGGCGAAAGCGCTCAAGGAGGGAAGGGTTGAAGAGGCCCGAAAGTTCGCCCAGCGCGCGGGGCGGGTGAATGAGCAAATGATTCGACAGGCGCAAACGCTCTTGGGCCACATGGGGTTACCTTGGGTTCAGGCGCCCGGGGAGGGCGAAGCTCAGGCAGCGCACCTTATCCAGCGGGGTGATGCATGGGCGGCAGCGAGCCAGGATTTCGACAGCCTGCTGTTCGGAGCCCCAATGCTCGTGCGCAACTTGGCCATTACGGGTCGACGAAAGCTTCCCGGGAAGGATGTGTACATTATGGTCTCTCCAGAGGTGATCGAGCTCAAGGTGGTCTTGGAGGAATTAGGGGTGACTCAGGAGCAACTGGTCGACATCGGCATCTTGATCGGCACTGACTACAACGAGGGCGTAAAGGGAATAGGGCCAAAGAAGGCGCTCGAACTTGTAAAAAAACAGGGGTCAATCAAGGAAATCGTGAGGACGGAGCTGGAGGAAAAATTCGAGGTCGACCCGCTGGAGGTACGAGAGATCTTCTTGAAACCAAACGTGACGGCCGAATATGAGGTGAAGTGGGGAGAGTCAGACCCGGAGGGCATCAAGCGATTTCTTTGTGACGTGCACGATTTTTCCGAGTCGCGGGTGCAGACGGGAATAGATAGGCTGACCAAGGGACGGGAGAAGCGCGGGCAGCCCTCGCTGGAAAAGTGGTTCGGCTAGTCTTCTGATTTCCACCCATGCTTTCCAACCAATGGTACGAAGGAGCACCCTCCGCATTCCTGAATTTTCAGATTCTTCTCGTCCCGCTTTTCAGCGACGAGCCATGTT
>JAUWXQ010000007.1 GCA_030616305.1 Hadesarchaea archaeon | reverse complement strand
GAAATTTCTACCCTAGGGGAGACGCAGATTTCGGAGCTAAAAGGTGGTGGAGTCAAAACCTACACGATCGTGCCAGAGGACTTCGGCATCAAGCGTGCGAACCCCGAGACCATAGCTGGTAAGGAACTCGATGAAAACGTGCGGATGATGCTGAGGGTCCTACGCGGCGAGCGGGGGCCGAGACGAGATATCGTGCTGCTGAATGCGGCTGCAGCGATCGTGGTGGGTGGAAAAGCAAGGGACCTCAGCGAGGGGATATCAATCGCTAGTGACTCCTTGGATTCTGGACGCGCATATGAAAAAGTGATTCAACTGGTCGAGGCCACGAGCGGTGATGTCCAGAAGCTGAAAACTTGGGAGGCGAGCCTTTGAGCGTTTTAGCTAAGATACTTGAGGACGTCCAAACCGAAGTGCGTTTGAGAGCTAGCCGCAGGCCGGTGGAGCACATGCACATAGCCAGAACCCGAAAGCGGAGTTTGATCGACGCGATCGAGCGAGCTTCGGGAGTGCCGGTTATCGCTGAGATAAAGCGCGCCTCGCCCTCGGCCGGAGATATCAGTCCAAGCGCTGATGTGCTCGAGGTGGCGCGGGCGATGCTGCGTGGGGGGGCAACATCCCTATCCGTGCTTACCGAGCCGAAGTACTTCAAGGGCGACCCAAACTTCTTGCGCGAGGTTCGAAAGATTGCGGAAGTTCCCCTTCTGTGTAAGGATTTCATTGTCGACGAGTACCAAGTTTATGAAGCAGCTGAGCTAGGTGCGGATGTCGTGCTGCTGATAGTTAAGATTCTGGGAGGGGAACTGCGGAAGTTCATGCAATTAGTGGAGGAGTTGGGGATGGAGAGCCTAGTCGAGGTGACGAATGAAGATGAGGCCAAGTTAGCAGTTTCTACGGGAGCCAAGCTAGTGGGTGTAAACAACAGAGATCTGGAAACGCTCAAGGTGAACCTTAACCACACCGTTAAAATTGCACCTTCCATTCCAGAGGATGCAACGCTAGTGAGCGAGAGTGGTATAAACTCCCCTGAAGATGTCAGAAGAATGCTTGACGCCGGCGCGGATGCTGTGCTGGTCGGTACGGCTCTGATGCGGGCGGATGACATCGAGCAAAAAGTGAAATCGCTGGTGAGTGCGAGGTAATCCGATGGTCAAAGTCAAGATATGCGGATTCACGAGAGCCGAGGATGTCAAAGTAGCATGCGAACTAGGGGTTGATATGGTCGGAACTATCCTTGTTCCCAAATCGCCTCGCTATGTACCTGTGGAGCAAGCAAGAGAAATTTTGGACGCAGCTGGTGAGGGAGTTGATAAAGTCGCTGTGTTTATACCGAAAGATCCTGATGAAGTAAAAGAAATCGCTCAGAAGCTGAAACCAGATTACCTTCAGCTCCACCTAACATTCCCTGTAAATGAGCTCCGTGAGCTTAAGGAACGAATCGAAGCCAAAGTCATAGTGGTCGCTCCAGTTCCTCGGAAAATTGAGCACCCCCTAGACATCATCAATCGGGCTATCGCGATAGCAAGAGTGGCCGACTTTGTTCTGATCGACACAAAAGGACCCCACGGAGGTGGCACGGGTTTGACCCACGAGTGGGGCTTAAGTACCGAAATCCGCGATGCAGTGGACAAACCTGTTTTTCTCGCTGGAGGCCTTAATCCATCCAACGTTGGACGTGCGATAAAAATGGTGCAGCCGTACGGGGTGGATGTTGCTACTGGCGTGGAGTCAAGCCCCGGAAAGAAAGACGCGAAACTCATGCGCGAATTTATTGAAGCTGCGAGGGGAGAGCAATGAAATACATGAACAAATTTCCAGCAAAGGGCAAGTTTGATGGCTTTGGCGGGCAGTTCGTTCCCGAAACGTTGATGCCTGCGCTCGAGGAGCTCAAGAAAGCTTACCTGAAACTCAAGAAGGACAAAAAATTCAAGCGGGAGCTCAATTACTACCTGCGTGAGTATGCAGGCCGCCCGACTCCACTTTACTACGCTAAAAGATTAAGCTCCCAAGTTGGGCTTAAAGTGTACTTAAAAAGAGAAGATTTGTTGCTCGGAGGCGCACATAAAATCAACAATACACTGGGACAGACTCTTCTCGCAACACATATGGGAAAAACTCGCTTAATCGCAGAGACGGGGGCGGGACAGCACGGAGTCGCCACCGCCACGGCAGCAGCCATGTTCGGGCTGAAGTGCGATGTCTATATGGGCACCGTGGACATGGAGCGCCAAAAGCTCAACGTGTTTCGAATGCGGTTGCTGGGAGCGAGGGTAATCCCTGTCAAGAGTGGTTCGTGCACGCTGAAGGATGCCGTCAACGAGGCCCTTCGAGACTGGACGACCAACGTCCGAACCACCCACTATTTGCTGGGCTCGGTGGTCGGACCCCACCCGTATCCAATGATTGTACGGGATTTCCAGCGGGTGATTGGAAAGGAGACCAGAGAGCAAATTTTGAATGCCGAAAAACGCTTACCCGATGCTATCGTTGCATGCGTGGGCGGTGGAAGCAACGCAATTGGGATCTTCTACGATTTCCTCGATGACCCTGTCGAATTCTACGGAATTGAGGCAGGAGGCAAGGGTCTCAAGACGGGCAAACACGCGGCACCCCTTTGCGATGGATCTGGGGGTGTACTGCATGGATCCTACAGCGTTGTGATGCAGGATAAATTCGGTCAGATTTTACCAACCCACAGCATCGCGGCTGGGCTGGACTACCCGGGAGTCGGCCCCGAGCACGCGTTCATGAAGTTTCAGGGACGCATCCACTACGACAGCGTTACCGACGACGAGGCCATGAACGCATTCAAATTGCTTTCCGAAACCGAGGGGATCCTTCCAGCACTCGAGTCGGCTCACGCTATCGCCTATCTCAAAAAGATGCCTCGAAAATTCAAGGGCAAGCTCATCGTGGTCAACCTCTCGGGACGCGGGGACAAGGATGTCGAAGTGGCTGCGAAGGCGATGGGGGTCAAGATGTGAGCCGGATAGCCGCGAAGTTTGAGGAACTCCGCCGTCGGGGTGAGGGCGCTCTGATCGCTTTTGTGACAGCGGGAGACCCAAAGCCTGTTATGACACCAAAGATAGTCAAAACCCTCTCAAAACATGCGGACATCATAGAATTGGGAATCGCTTTTTCTGATCCAATCGCGGATGGCCCCACGATTCAAGCAGCTGCCGATCGAGCACTCCGCGCAGGCACAACCCCCTCGCATGTATTCGCTATGATAAAAAAGATTCGCCAAACGAGCAATATCCCCCTCGTCGTCCTCACTTACTACAATATTGTGTTGAAACCGAGTTTAGAAACATTCATGCAGAAACTAGCCACGGCTGGAGCGGACGGCATCATCATCCCAGACCTCCCGCTAGAGGAAGCCAGTGAAACCAGAAAAGTCGCGAGAAACCATCGTGTCGACCTCATCCTACTCGCTGCTCCAACAACTGCTCTCATCCGGATGAAAAAGATATGTAAAGCATCGAGCGGTTTCGTTTACCTGGTCTCCCTTTTGGGCGTCACAGGTGCTCGTGAAAAGTTATCTGATGCAATAAAACACATAATCGCGAAAGCCAAAATCTCCTCGAAAGGAAGGATACCTCTCGCTGTCGGATTTGGCATTTCAAAGCCAGCCCACGTGAGAGAAGTGATTAAGTGCGGGGCAAACGGTGCGATCGTGGGGAGCGCCTTCGTTAAAATCATTGCAAAAAATTTGAAAGATGAACGAAAAATGTTGAAAGAACTCGGCAAATTCGGAAAGATTTTAAAGTCAGCGACAAAAAATCAGCGCGACTAGACCATTCGAACCCAAGAACTCATTTTGCCATTTTTATAGGAACGCAGCCAAGGGCTTTCGGGGAGGGTGATGGCTCGAGCGGTGGATGTTCGTAGCGTAGTGGTCCAAGGGTTATCTATTCTAGTGATTTGCGCGTTCATCGAGTTGGGTGCTGGTATCATCCTTGTAGGGATGACGGATTATTTCACCGCGCTGCTCGGGTTAATCGTGATGGTGCCGCCGCTTCTAGGTCTTCGGGGAAACATCAACGGTGCGTTGGCCTCTCGATTGGGAACAGGATTAAACACTGGTATGATTAAGCCTCGCCTTAAGCTATCTCAAGGAATAAAAATCAACTTGGCGTCCTCTCTAATCCTCAGCATTATCGCGTCAGCTATGATTGGAGTATTTTCCTTCGTGGTCAACCTTATCACTGGGGCCCAAATTATAGGGCTTATTCAACTTGTATCTATAGCTGTCCTCGCTGGGCTCATGTCTGGGCTCATCCTCGCGTCGCTGACGGTCTTGGTAGCGATTTTTGCATTCAAACGTGGATGGGATCCAGACAACCTCACAGCTCCGTTCATGGCAACCGTCGGAGACTTCGTGACCATATTGTGCATCTACCTGGCCGTATTCTTGGTGATCTGAATGGTCGTGTACAGTATTAAGCGCATAGTCCTTCAGAGCCTCCCCGTGCTAACCGCCGGCATTATTATAGCTCTTGCGGCCGGACACCTCCTGAATTCCAGCATGGTTGAGATATCAGAAATCCCACTGATTCTGATGATGATTCCCTTGGTAAACGGGCTCGGGGGCAATCTCGGAAGCATTCTTGGGGCTAGGCTCACCTCCGCGCTCCACGTGGGTACTTTAAAACCTAGGCTGAGGGGGCAGTGGGTGTTAAGAGGAAACATTGCCGCAACAGCGATAATCAGTTTTGCTATATACTCGATAATGGGTATGTTTCTCCTTGCTATCTTCCACATAACCGGTATATCTGTGGCTCACTCGCTCTCTTTGGCGCTTGCGTTCTTCATTGCCGGTATGGCGTTGAGCGTTGCAATAATTTTTATAACGATAGCGTCGGCATTTGTTTCATTTAAAGGTGGTCTCGACCCAGATAATGTGGTAATCCCCATCGTGACGGCGGTTGGCGACGTATTGGGCGTAACGTGTTTAATGCTGGCGATAAAGATAGTGGGAGTGTAAGAACGTGGCTGGAATATTCAAACCTAAGAGCGTACGAGAACTCCTCACCGAGATGAAGGACGTTTCTGACCTTACGATAGATCTAGCCTATGCTGCGTTGCTCTTTAGAAGTAAGGAGCTAGCGGGACACTTACACAACCTAGAAGAAAGAATGGATGGGCTAATGGACAACATCAGAACTATAGCTGCGGTCGTTACCAGAGATGTACACGAAGCAAGAAAAATCACTGGAATTCTTCAAGTGGCTAGCGCTGGTGAAGCTATCTCAAACGCCACCGGCGATATGGCTGATCTGATCCGGGCAAGGATGAAAATCCATCCTGTGGTCCAAGACGCTTTAAAAATCGCTGACGAAAAAATTTCTTTGATCAAAATCCATAGGTCCCCTGAACTCGAGAATAAGAAATTATCAGACCTAAAATTGGCATCTAGAATAGGCGTCATCATCCTCGCAATAAAACTAGGCAAAAAGTGGATAATCCGCCCCTCCAAAGATACCGAATTGCAGGCTGGGGATTCGATAGTGGTTAAGGGACCGCCAGATGGGATAACGATCCTGCGCAAGATGGCAAACGCAGGGAGGGAAGACTGGACACCAAAACATGGACTGCCCACCATCAGAAAAGGCCTAGCTGAAATGCGTGACCTCAGCAGCCTAATTGTGGACATGGCATACTCCTCAATCCTTTTTGGGTCCTACGAAATAGCCGAAGATGTTAAAGAGATAAATGAAAAATTCAAAAAACTCGGTCAAAAACTCAGGCTAGATGTGTTGAAGGCCGCGAGGAAGGAACGTGACACGGTGAGACTCAGCAGCGTGCTAAACATCAGTAGATCCATGGAGCAGATCTCTGATGCAGGGTATTCGATAGCTGACATTCTACTCAGCAAGTTAGAGCTTCATCCGGTGTTCGCGGAGGCCCTAGAAGAGGCCGACGAGCAAATCGGAAGGGCCGACGTAAAAGAGAACTCTGAATTCGTGGGCAAGTCTTTGAGGGAGCTCAACTTATGGGTGGTTATGGGAGTATACGTGCTCATGATAAAACGCGGGCAGCGTTACATTTTCGACCCTCCACGGCGCACGAAGATCCAAGCTGGGGATTCATTGATAGTCCGAGGGTTCCGGCGCGGTGTTCAAAATGTGAAAAAGGTAGCGGGAGGGAAACGATGAAGGTTGTATGGTGCGGAGAGCTCAAGGATGTTATAAACATCGCGCGTACCCAAGGATGGCTTTTTTACCGCAACCTCGAAGGCAAGCATTACTACTATGTCTACGCGGGGACCGAGGCCGAACTCCTCTGCCTTGCAGTCGAGGCGAAAGAGCCCCTGAAGGCCAAATATGTATCAATCGGTGAGGAGGGGGAGCTCAAGACCTCAGATAAACCTATCCTACCCACATGCGCGAAGGTCATAAGCGTCACCAAAGACGAGGGATTCGAGGAACTCCTAGAAAAATCACTTGGCTAGGGCTAGTAAAGCAACGCGCTCTAGAATTAGTTTTCTAAGGGGGGCGACCCCAAGTTCCTCAGAGGATATTGAGAAGGTCTGCTGTATGGTGGAAAATTTATCGCGTCTAAGTCCGAGTACCGCGTCGTCCCGTTCTATCACAAGCTCGCTGAAGATTTTTGCCATCGTGGCTTTAACTTGAGTACGTGAGGTCCCGAACACCACAAATGCTAATTCCTTTTTTCCTTCCCGCACACCGACCTTCTTGAAAGCACGCTCAATCTGTCTCTCAGCAGCCACCCAACAGACCAGCTCGATCCCTAGCGAACTCGCGAAATTGTTCTTTGTGGCGCGGGCTATCAGAGCTGAACGGGCAGCGTGCACGAGGTGCTCTACACCGGCTACCTGTAAGGCGTCAAAAACCTGGCTCGTGGTTCCCTTCACTTTGTCGACAGCAGCTAGCGCTCGAAGGAATTCATCTGTATTTACCACCATTCCTCTGCCACCAGCCACACCTACCACCCGTCTGCCGAACGGTCCCCTGAGTTCAAATGTTGCCACTTCCCGCACAAAGCTCATAAGGGTTCGCCTCGAAATATTTTCATGAGGAACATGAGACCGGCTGCTTATAAGCTAAAGATAGAGGACCTTGTGCAGGGACAGTACATCCGTTCAATCGAGGGAACCGAACCCAACCATCTCCTCACCCCTTGGGGGCAGCGCGTGACCCGTGCACGAGTGATGGGAACCGTGGTCGAGAAGTTCGTGAGGGAGGATCAAGGCTATGCGACTTTGCGCCTCGACGACGGAAGTGAAACGATAAGCCTTCGAGGGTGGCGGGAGGGTGTGCCAGAACTCAACCGTCTCAACGTTGGCTCCACGGTCGACATCATCGGCAGGGTGGGGGAATTCGAAGGGGAAATCTATTTGGTTCCAGAACTTATCCTACCGGTAAATGACCCCAACTGGGAACTCGTCAGAGAGCTTGAAATCGTAGAGTCACGAAGAGAAGCCTTGGTAAGGGGGGTGCGGCCCCAGACCATGTCCACAGCTAAGCTCGGACCAACGCAGTTGAAGATAGAGTTGCCTCAACCCACCCCACCCACTGAGTCCACTCCTGAGGAGGAAGAGCCTCCGCTACCAGAGGTTCCAGACGAGATTAAAAAGCGGGTGGTCCTAGCCCTGGAAAAGTTAGATAAGGGCAATGGTGCAACGCCAGTAGAGGTTTCAGTTGAACTGAACTTACCACAGGCCCAAGTAGAGGATGCCCTCCGCGTCATTTTGGTCAAAGGCGATATATTTGAGCCCGTGGCTGGAAGGTTTAAGTTGATGAGGTAAGCGTATGACCGAAAGTTACGAACAGCTGTTGGACCACGCGCTGGAGCAAATCCCCAAGGCTGTCTTCGAGAGCGCCCGCTTCCAAATTCCAGACGCAGAAGTGGAGATAACCGGAAATCGCACGACCATCCGGAACTTCAAGGGGATCGCTACTGCCATCAACCGCGAGCCGAGCCATCTCATGAAGTATCTCCTCAGAGAGCTGGGAGCGGCTGGGGGGGTCCAAGGCGTACAGGCGGTATTCCAGGGGAAATTCTCGAAGGCTATTGTAGACGAGCGCATCCGCCGCTATGTCGAGGAATTCGTGCTCTGTCGCGAGTGTGGAAAACCAGACACCAAGCTGGAGCGACGTGAACGCATTTACATGCTCCGGTGCGAGGCTTGTGGAGCCCGTACCTCGGTAAGGGGGATCTGAGCCTGCCACTTCTGAGAATAGTCCGCACTCAAGGCGAAACATTGGTTGTCGTCTGTGATGAAGAGCTCTTAGGGAAAAAATTCAAAAATGGGGAGTTCAGGCTTGATGTCAAGGAATATTTTTACAAAGGAGAAAAAGCGAGTGTGGAGGATTGTCTTGTTGCCTTACGAAACGCGACGATAGGGAACCTCGTGGGGTCAATCGTGGGGCATGCGGTAAAAGCAGGGGTTATCGAGCGTGAGAACGTCCTCCGTTTCCAAAAGGTGCCGCATGCGCAGCTCGTCAGGCTATGATTTCATCAATAAACAATTACGCTCCGCACACTCTGAAGCTTTCTTAACGCCTCGATCACCGCTCCCTTCAATGGCTTGTCTGTGATGATGGTGAGCTTGGGCTGAGGCACAAAATGTGGATCATCAGCTACCGTTTGACGAATGCTGATACCGAACTTTGAAATCACGCCAGTGACGTCTTTTATAATCCCTGGCTTTGCCGCATCCGTGGGCAATATCTCAATCACACCGAGCCCGATTTCTTGCGCCACGCCTTTTAGATAAGAAAATGGCTCGAGGTTCATGAATATCCCACTAAGATTCTCGTCCCCTAGAATTGTCTGGGCAGTTGCGTCGACCACTCGCCGGTCCACCCCTGCTTCCTTGGCTATCTGGACGGCTGGGATTCTGATGTCGCCGCATGCGATATCTCCATTCTCCTTCACCCGCAGCCCATACTTGAAAAGAATTCGCGCGACACTCAACTGAGCTGGATAATCCTCAAATGCTTTCTGAATATTTGACCACATCTCGACTCCGCCCGATCTCTCGCGCTCCTCCCCTGCCATCTGCGCTATCACCAACCACATCACACTTTCTGCAAAACTTGGGTCTATCCTAAGTTCGCGCGCGCGTTTCCGCACACGATCTATGACTGCCAGTTCCCTAGCTGCGTCCCTAATCCCAAGCTTAAGTTTTCGTTTGAGCGCCACAAGGTCGTCGGCTAGCTTAAGGCGCTGAGCGAGCAGGGAGATAAGTTGCTCGTCGATTTTATCGATATCTCGTCTAAGCTCCTGCAATTTTTTATCACTCATGGGCGTTCCGCCTGCGCACCTTTTACTGTGGGTTTGGTGATTATCACCCTCCCTTGTCGCCTTCGCCATGCACATTCTATTGCATTCACCGCGGATGGCTTGGCTATGGCCACAGTCGCCGGTCCAGTTCCAGTGAGACCAGCTGCCAGAGCTCCTTTTGCCATCGCCTCAAGGGTAGGTAATGGATCTTGGTCCAGCGCGCTTGAGTAAAGCAGCCCGTTGAACGTCAACGCTTCCCAGACTTTCCCGCGGAGAGCCATACGATGTGCAACCTCCACTCCACTCCTTATCGGCTTAAGCTGCGCCCGATTTACCTTCGACGTGTACGACCTGCCTCGGGGCACATAAATCACCGCTTTCAGCTTGGGATCAATCTTAAATCGTCTAAGAACGCGCCGCTTAAGATTGTCGGTCACCACGCCGCAACCGTAAAGCGATGCAGCTGCGTCGTCGAGGGCCCCGGTTACGGTGACGCCAGCCTCGAACGCCGCATCTATCCCCAAATCCAGCACGAGCTTTGGCCGCGGCCTCCTACCTAGTGCCGCGAAGGTCGCGAGAACCACAGCGTTCGCCGCTGCGCTGCTGCTAGACAACCCTACAGCGATCGGAACTTCAGATCTCGTTTCTACCCGCGCACCGTAGGTCCGCTCCAGCTCGAGATATTCCAAGACCCTTCGCACGCAAATTTCAATCAGCCTCGGGCTCTCACCTTTCCCGCCGACCACTTTTCCTGTTATTTCTCTTGAACCCTTCGCCAGCTCAACCTTGGCCCGAACCTTGAGGTCTATACCGAACGCAGCCCCCTTGCCTGTGGCGATGGCGTTGACAACTGTGGCTGAACCGCAGGCAGAAGCGACCCCTATTCGCTCGCCCACTCTAGCACCTCCGTCATTTGAATCTATCTGGGTTAATCTTGCCGGCCCGGAACATGTGGTCGGCCAGAATTAGCGCAAGCATGGCCTCAGCGACGGGCACTATCCGCGGGCAGATGTTTGGGTCGAATCTCCCCTTGAGCTTGATCTCGGTTTCCTTCATGCGGGCTAAGTCTACGGTTCGCTGCGGTTTGGTGATTGAGGGTGTAGGTTTGACAGCGATTCGAGCCACGATCGGCATGCCTGTGCTTATACCTCCCAAAATTCCGCCTGCCTGGTTCGTTTCCATGACCACCTTGCCCCTTCGCAGGATGATCGGGTCGTTTGCCTCTGAACCCCGCATCCGTGCCAGTTTGCAGCCGGCTCCAATCAGAACTGCCTTGACCGAACCGATTGACATCAGGGCATGCGCAATTTCAGCATCAAGTTTGTCGAAGACGGGGTCTCCCAGCCCAGGTGGGGCTCCTAACGCCCGAACCTCGACCATCCCCCCTGTACTGTCGCCCTCAGCTGCCGCCTCGAGGACAGCGGCCTTCATTCGCCTAGCAACATTTAAATCAGCACACCGCATGGGGTTTCGCTCCACGTTTTTTCGTATTTTCGCAGGCGATAGCTCCCGCCCGACCGCTATCCCGGCGGCCTCGACCGTGTGGCCTATGATCTCGATACCTTGAGCAGCCAGCAGTTTCTTCGCGATAGCTCCAGCGGCTACTCGCCCGACTGTTTCGCGCGCAGCTGACCGTCCACCTCCGCGGTAGTCAACGTAACCAAACTTGAGCCAGTATGTTAGGTCAGCGTGGCCAGGGCGAGGCTTGGTCTTAATCGCCTCGTATGGTGTCGAGTCAACGTCCACGTTGCGCACGAGCATGGAAATTGGTGTTCCCAGCGTCTTACCTTGAAAAACCCCGGAAAGAATCTCGACCCGATCTCTTTCCTTCCGTGGACTGGCTAAAATTGACTGCCCAGGACGCCGTCGATTTAGCTCCCGCTGGATGTCCGCCTCGCTCAGCGACATGCCTGCAGGGACACCATTGACAACAACGCCAATCGCCGTGCCGTGGGATTCCCCCCATGTCGTTATTTTGAAGGCCTTTCCGATTGTGTTTCCACTCATTCGAACACCGTTTTGAAAACTCGCTGCTCGCTCTATAAATCCTTGTGCTGAGCGATACACGTGTCATTCAACAAGCTCGAGCTTTGCCCCGAGCTTCCGCATGTCCTTTACAAATCCGGGATACGAGACGGGGATGCTCTCTGCCCCGTCTACAATTGTTTCTCCACGCGCAGCCAATCCCGCCACTGCGAAAGCCATCGCCATTCGATGATCGCCGTGGGAAGTGAGCTTGGCGCCCTTGAGTTGCTCCACTCCCCGAACGCGAAGCTCGTCCGGTCGCTCCTCTACCTCGGCCCCCAGCTTCCGGAGTTCGTTAGCTAGAGCCCGGATGCGGTCGGTCTCCTTAAACCGCAGGTGGGGGATGTTCATGAGCCTCGTCCAACCTTCGGCAACGGAGCCGAGCACCGCGAGTACTGGAACTAGATCTGGGTTGTCACCGCAGTCGGCCTCGATACCGCTCAGCTCCCCAGTGCTCGATACTTCCACAGTTTTCCTACTGACTTTTACATCTGCGCCGAACTCATCCAAGAGCTTCACGATGCGTCGGTCACCTTGGGCTCCCTGAACATCGAGGTTGTTCACCCTAACTGTAGAACCAGTAAGTGCCGCCGCCCCTAGCACGAACGCCGCGGACGAAAAATCTCCAGGAATCGTCAAGTCGATTGCTCGAAAAGTTCGCCCCCCGGAAATCTTGAATTCAGTCAAGCTCTTATTTCGTCTTATCTTCGCGCCAACTGCATCTAGCAGCTCGAGCGTTATCTCCACATAGGGCTTCGAACGCAGCTCCTCAGTTATCGTGAGCTCCACATCGTCCCGTGCATAGGATGAAGCGATCAGCAGGGCGGAAACAAACTGGGAGCTGACTGCACCTGTTATCTCTATTTCACCGCCACTTAATCCGCCACCCACCACCACGGGGGGCCTTCCCTTTATCCCCTCGCAGCGAGCTTTTGCTCCGAGTTTTTCGAGCGCTTCGATAAGTGGACCCATCGGGCGCTTCAAAACAGATTCATCCCCGGTCAAACGTACTGGTTTGGGGGAAAGGGCGGCTATCGCGCTCATCAAGCGAATTGTGGTACCTGAGTTTCGGGCGTCAATCACGTCGGCGCGAGGCTTGAGCTCTCCTCCTGTGCCACGAACTCGCCAAACGTCGCCCTCTTGAGTGATCTCCGCACCCAGCGCTCGTGCAGCCTCTATCGTTGCCTCAGTATCGAAGCTCAACAATGGATTGATGATTCTGCTCTCACCACGGGCCAGCGCCGCTATCATGAAGGCCCGGTGGGTATATGACTTGGAGGGAGGAGCTGTGACCTCCCCTGAGAGCTTTGAAGGCCTGACTTTCAACTGTGCCATAAGTTCCCTGCTTGACCATCTCTGTAAAAACCTTAAATAGCTGGTTCTCCGTTACGCCACCGTTCTAAATATCTATTCCGCCCCCCAAACCCGTCCCTGCCGTTTCCCACACTTTTTAATGGGGGCGCAGCATATCACAAAAGGAGGTGGAATGATTGTCTGAAGTGGGAAAGCGCATCAGGCTCGAGCGGATCATCGACCGCAAGTCAAGGCGGACAGTGATAGTGCCAATGGACCACGGGCTTTCAATGGGTCCGATCGCTGGCCTTGAGGATATGGCGGCAATTATCAATAAGGTAGCCGATGGAGGCGCGAACGCAGTGGTTCTTCATAAGGGAATCGTGCGGGCCGGGCACCGGGGCTACGGGAAGGACATAGGGATGATAATTCACCTCTCGGGGAGCACCTCGCTGGGACCCGACCCCAACAGCAAAGTCCCTGTGGCCAGCGTGGAGGAAGCGATATCCTTGGGTGCGGATGCTGTTTCCGTACACGTCAACGTGGGCGCGGCGAACGAGCCAGAGCAGCTGCAGAACCTAGGCGACACGGCCGAAGCCTGTGCTACGTGGGGGATGCCGCTGTTCGCGATGATGTACCCCCGCGGCCCGAAGATAAAGGATCGGCACGACCCAGCGCTCGTCGGGCATGCAGCCAGAGTCGGGGCAGAGCTAGGCGCGGATATAATCAAGACCGTCTACACCGGTGATGTCAGGTCCTTCAGAAAAATCATCAGAGGTTGCCCAGTACCTATCGTGATCGCCGGTGGTCCGAAGATGGTAACGCCCCGCGATGTGCTCAAGATGGCATCCGAGGCAATAGAAGCGGGCGCGATAGGTATTTCCATCGGACGCAACATCTTCCAACACCGAAAACCAACTGCGATGACCCGGGCGCTTACTCGAATCGTGCACGGGGGCGCCTCGGTCGACAAGGCTATGCGTGAACTAAAAAGGTGAGGCTTTGCGCAGGCTGGTGTGGGTCAGGGCCGACTGGGATGAGCCTTGGGAACGTCGGAAACCCTTTGTGTCGGCCGCAATCGAGGCGGGGGCCGACGCTGTCTTGGTGAAGCCCGAGGAAGCCCAAGAGGTTCTCAAGCTAGGGTCCATCATGGTGGCCGCAGAAAAACCGGCTCTGGGAGTCGGCATAATTGTCCTTAGAGTTCTTAAAGAAAATGAACTCGATGAGGTTCTAAAACGCCTCGAAAAGCTACGCCAAGAAGGGAATAAAGTCGCTGTGCTTGTCGAGGTCTCAAGCAAGGAGCTAGAACGGGCGGCAATCAAGGCTGGGAAGTCAGCCGATTTTCTCATCGCAATGACTCCGGACTGGAAGATAATTCCTCTCGAAAACATGATCGCAGAGCTACAGCGTACAGACGTCAAGGTGCTAGCGGGGGTGAGAGACGTGGGCGAAGCAAGAGTCGCGGTCGAAACCCTCGAAATCGGGACGGCTGGAGTTCTACTTGACTCAAGAGAATGTGGGGCTAGCGAAATCAAGAAGGTATGTGAGGCGTTCGAGCGGCTCACACTCGAACGGCTGGAGCTTGTGCCTGCCAAAGTGAAGACAGCCCGACCGGTCGGGACCGGAGACCGCGCCTGTATCGACGCGACTTCACTAATGAATGTGGGGGAAGGAATGCTGGTTGGGAGCCAAGCGGGCGGTCTATTCCTCGTGCACTCTGAGACCCTCTCCAGCGAGTTTGTGGAACCCCGCCCATTCCGTGTTAATGCGGGAGCCGTGCACGCTTACATATGTCTACCTGGTGGCAAAACCAAATACATGTCCGAGCTTGGGGCTGGCGATGAGGTGCTAATTGTAAACAACCAAGGCGAGGCGCGAGTAGGTGTGGTCGGGCGAGTGAAAATAGAGCGGCGCCCCCTCCTACTTGTTGAAGTCGAACACGAGGGTGGAATCTACAAAACACTACTTCAAAACGCAGAAACTATAAACCTCGTCGGCAAGGACGGTAAGCCTATCTCGGTGGTGAAGCTCAAACCCGGCGATGAAGTGCTGATGCACATCGAACGGGGCGGGCGACACTTCGGCGTCAAGGTTGAAGAGACCCTGGTAGAGCGCTAGCCGACGGAGGTGTCAACTTTTGAGACAGCTCAAGTTCGGAAGGCGCGAGCTCAGGACTCCAGCCGTGTGCGGTTCGGTTATTGGTAAAAATTTGGGCGAGATGCGGACAGGGGTAGCTCGAGCTGTAAAGCAGGGTGCAGGCTTGGTAGAGCTTAGGATAGACGGCCTCCAGAGCAAGGTCAGGTGGGAGAAACTTCTTCGAAAGGACCTGCCAATCATACTGACCAACCGCCCTGAGCGCGAAGGAGGCAGCTTCAAGGGCAAGGAAGAGGACCGAGTCGAACTACTTCTGAAGGGAATCGGGCGGAGGGTCTCGTGCATAGACATCGAGTTCTCGACACCCAAAAAACTGCGCGAACACGTAGTATCAGAGACTAAGAAATCTGGCGTTACCGTACTGATGTCCCACCACGATTTTTCCACGACACCACCCGCTGAAGCGCTTATGGAGGTCACGAAAAAATTGGAAGGGGCCGGCTGCGACCTGGCAAAGATTGTGACATTCGCGAAGAATTCGAGTGACGGACTTCGCATGCTGGACTTCTTTGTCCAAGTACAAGGAAAGGTAAGTGTGCCCGTCGTAGCCTTCGCGATGGGGAACGCGGGAAGAATAACGCGATTCGTGGCGCCCATATTTGGCTCGCCGATAGTCTATGCTGCAGCTGGGGAGAAAACTGCTCCCGGACAGCCCGATGTAGCGACGATGAAGCAGTGGTTGCGTGAGCTGATGCTAAAGGAGGTCGGATGTTGAGTTCTGCGACTAAAATATACCTGCTAATTGGTGACCCCGCGGAACAAAGTCTTTCCCCCGCAATGCACAATGCTGCTTTCAAGGCACTCGGACTCAACTCCATATACATCGCGTTGCGCGTGCCAAAACCCATGCTGGCCCATGTGCTGGCGGGGGTTAGAGCTATGTCCATCGCAGGGCTCAACGTCACGACGCCTCACAAGATCACCGTAGCCGACATGCTAGACAAACTCGACGAATCCGCGAAACTAGTTGGAGCGGTGAACACAATAAAAAATCTCAAGGGAAAACTCATCGGGTTCAACACCGACGGGGAGGGCGCGTTACGGGCGCTTGAGCAGAAAGCCGGGTCCCTCTCTGGGAAAAAAGTTGTGCTGATGGGGGCGGGCGGTGCGGCTAGGGCAATAGCCTTCTCGATTGCAAAGGCTGGCGCCAAGATTTCGATCGCGAACCGTACTATCTCCCGGGCCCGAGTTCTGGCCTCGGCTATCGAAAAGAAGTTTAGGGCCGATGTAAAATCGCTTGAGTTAAAGCGCTCCAAGTTGGCTAAAGTTGTAAAACAAGCAGATGTACTGATCAACGCCACCACGGTGGGTACGTATCCAAATGTAGGGCGGACCCTTGTGACTGCTAACATGATGCACCGAGGGCTAGTCGTAAATGATATAGTTTACAACCCACTCGAAACCCGCATGCTGCGAGAGGCGAAGCGAGCTGGAGCCAAGACTGTCGACGGGCTCGGGATGCTCGTCCACCAAGGGGCGCTGGCATTTGAGATATGGACAAGAAGGCGGGCCCCCATTAAAGTTATGGAGGCTGCCGCCAGACGGGAGCTGAGGGGGAAAAACAAGTGAAGGTTGTAGTTATAGGTGCAGGCGCGATGGGGAGATGGCTCGCCAACTTTGCGAAACAGAACCTTGGCGAGGTGACGGTAGCCGACATAAGCTCCGCGAAGGCCAGAAAGGTTGCGTCGGAACTCGGAGTGGAATCTAAACCTGTCGAGGAAGCCGCTGCTGAGGCGGAACTCCTGTTGATAGCCGTGCCGATCTCTAAGACTCCTGAGGTCGTCAAGTCGCTCGCAAAAATAGCCCCAAAGGGCGCGCTGCTAGTTGATGTGACATCCGTGAAAAGCGATGTTGTCGAGGTCATGCAAGAGATAAAAACCAGCATAGAACTTGTTTCAATTCACCCCCTGTTCGGCCCTGGTGCGGTGAGTATCAAGGATAAAGACATAATAGTCATTCCTGTCAGGGGGGAAAAACGCTACATGGATCTAAAGAACCAATTGGTCGGGTTGGGGGCACGCGTTACTGAGATGGATGCTGAGAAACATGACCGGTTAATGGCTATAATCCAATGCATGACCCACTTTGTGCTTTTAGTTTACCTAACCGCGATCAAATCTATGAAAGGATTAAAATATGCTAAGAAATTTCGCACCCCCATGTTTGCAGAGCTGACGAGTTTGGCAAAAGCCGTGCTCGCAGGCAACCCAGAAGTTTACGGCGAACTCCAGGTCCACAACCGATATGCTAGGATTGTGCGGAGCTCCATGCTAGAGGCCTGCCGCTCGCTGGATGTCGCCTTCTCCGCAGGCGACTCGAAGAGTGTCGAGACCGTTTTCAAGGAGGCTCTGGCTCCATTTGGAGTAGAGGAAGCGAAGCAGGCCTACCAAGAGCTGTACAAACAGTTCGAGGGAGGAACCGCATGAAGGTCGGGATACTCGGACCTAAGGGTACCTACGCCGAACTCGCTGCGCGGGCACATTTCAAGGACAAGGCAGATATCGTGCATTACCCGATGATCACCAATGTTGCGGAAGCTGTCGCGCGCGGCGAGGTAAATGCAGGTATCATCCCGGTGGAAAGCTTGCGGGAGGGGTCTGTGGGGGAAGCCCTCGACGCATTGACGTGGGTGAATGTCAAGGTACAAGCCGAAATAGTCGTCCCTATCTCGCATTCCCTCCTCGGGGTGAAGGGAGCAAAACTTGAAAAAATCACCCAAGTGCTCTCCCACCCGCAAGCGCTGGCCCAATGTAGAGATTTCCTGCGCAAGAACCTGCCCAAAGCTGAACTCATTGAAATGACCAGTACTGCGAAGGCCGCTGAACAAGTGAGCAAGCTCAAGCAACCCCCCATGGCTGTTGTCGGACCTAAAGCGCTCGCTGAACTCTATGGATTGCAAGTACTGCGCGATGAAATCCAGACAGGGGGGACCAACCTCACACGCTTCCTCTGTCTCGCTAATGAAGACAATAAAAGAACCGGGCGCGATAAGACTTCGATAGTCTTTTACACAGCGGCGGACAGACCTGGAATCCTCCATGAAATCTTGGGGGAGTTCGCCTCCCGAAAGATAAACCTCACAAAGATAGAATCTCGCCCATCAAAGAAGGCGCTAGGGGACTACCTCTTCTTCATCGACTTTGAGGGACATCGCGAGGACAAGAAAGTGAAGGAAGCCTTAGTGAAGGTCGGGAAGAAAACAGCCATGCTAAAGGTTCTCGGCTCCTACCCCAAACGATTTTAGGTGGGAAAATGGGAAAACCGGATGCCTCAAAACGAATCGCGAATGCCTTAAAGATAAACCCGCCCACGGTGGAGCGAAAACTCGTGTCGTTCCTGGGAAAAAAGGTGAAAAAAGTAGGAGCCGCCGGAGTGGTGGTCGGGCTCAGCGGCGGGCTTGACTCCTCTGTTACAGCATCTCTTTGTGCGACAGCTTTGGGAGCGGGCAAGGTTATGGGGATTTCGATGCCTGAGACAGGGGTGACGGATCCTCACGATGTTGCCGACGCCCGCGATATCGCGAACAAGTTCGGCATAAAGTTCAAGGTTGTCGATATCACGCCCGCAGTGCTCGGCATACGTAAGAATCTGACCGACTACAGGATAGGGGCCCAGATCCCAATCGCGAACCTCAAGCCACGCGTGCGGATGACGATACTCTACTACTACGCAAACTTACACAACCTGCTCGTCATCGGGTGTGGGAACCGAAGTGAAATTCGCGCGGGCTACTTTACCAAATATGGGGATGGTGCCGTGGACTTACTTCCGCTCGGCTGTCTCTACAAAACACAAGTGAAACAACTCGCGGTCCACCTAGGGCTACCTAAACACGTAATCGAGAAAGTGCCCTCGGCTGGACTTTGGCGGAAACAGACCGATGAGGGAGAGCTCGGTATCTCTTACGGAAAGCTTGACATGATCTATGCTGGGCTAGATCTCAAGCTGAAGCCAACCACCATCGCAAAGGTGGTGGGCGTGGATATCAAGAAGGTGAAACACTTCGTCGAACGAGAGCGTAGGATAGCTCACAAGTTGAGGATGCCCGAGATACCGAAACTTTAGTTACTTTAGGGGGACCAAATCCACGCATATCCCTGCGGCGATAGTCTGCCCCCCATGACGAACTGCAAAACGGCTCAGCTCTGGAATTTCGCTCGCTCGCTCAATCACCGTGGGTTTATTCAGCGCCACACGAACTACTCCTACATCGCCTTTTCGAAGGGCGGCGGGCTTCTCCTCGACGACCGCTCCCGTGTGGGGATCTATCTTCTGGAGGATTTCCGCTAGCCTCCCCAACACGTGGGCAGCATGGCAGTGAAAAAGCGGCGCAAACCCAGGCGTGAGGTCGGTCGGGACCGCGAGGACGATAATCTTTGCTGTGAAGTCATTTGTGACGGTGGGTGGTTTGTCCAAGTGCCCCGCGACATCCCCCCGTTTCACGTCTGCTTTGGATATCCCTCTAACGTTGAAGCCTATGTTGTCTCCGGGCTCAGCTCGTTGGACTGACTCGTGGTGCATCTCAATCGAGCGAACCTCACCGCTCTTCCCTGCGGGCTCGAAAACAATGTTGTCGCCAACTTTTAACACTCCTGTCTCTACACGTCCTATTGGCACGGTTCCTACTCCAGTAATGGAATAAACATCCTGCACGGGAACTCGGAGGGGCTTGTGGATCGGCTTTTCGGGCTCGGTAAAACTCTCGATTGCGTTCAACAAGTTCGGCCCCTTGTACCACGACATCTTAGGACTCGGCTTTGTGACCCCTTCGCCGTGAAATGCTGAAATCGGCGCATAAACGAAGTTGCTAGCGTTCCGGTATCCTAACCCGCTGAGCAACGAAATCACATTATTTTTTAACTCCTCATAAGCTGCCTCACTGAAGCCAACGAGGTCCATCTTGTTTATCGCCACGACGAGCTGCCCAACGCCGAGGGTGAAGGCAAGGGCTACGTGCTCCCGCGTCTGAGGCATTATGCCGTCGTCGGCCGCAACGACGAGCACCGCGGCATCCGCTTGGCTCGCCCCGGTGATCATATTCTTGACGAAGTCGCGGTGCCCTGGAGCGTCGATGATCGTGATGATGTTTTTTGAGGTCTCGATCTTTTGATATGCTATATCAATGGTCAGCCCTCGCGTTCTCTCCTCTTTCTCACGGTCCATCACCCAGGCGAACTTGAAGCTCCCAGCTTCGTCTTTGAGTTCCTTCTCCGAGACCAAGCCGAGCTCAACGAGAAGCCTGCCGATAAGCGTTGATTTTCCGTGATCGACGTGGCCGATGAAGACCAAGTTCACGTGAGGCTTCACCATTGGCGCGCCTCTCAAGGACTGGTTTCCTTCGCCGCTATCCCCTGCGCGAAATTCGACAAATTCGCCGATGCAAGTCTGAGGTCGCGGGAGAGTTTTTCGGCCGCTCGACGAAGGGGCTCTATATAGATGTGGACAACCTCAGATTTTCCGTGCTCAAACTCGAAAAGCTTGTTGGCTATTCTATCCGATTGGGCAGCATACTTTTCAAGCAAGGTTATGACATCGGAGGGAAACCCCTTAGCCGAGCGCAATTTCTTAATAACCGTCTTGATACCGAAAGCTAGGTTTTCGGTGGCAGTATGTATGTGTTCTTGTCGCATGCCAACAAACTCTTCCTTGTCCAAAAGTATGGAAACCCTAGAACCTAGCAGTTCCGCGTTTGACGAGAGTGAACCGAGATCTGCGACAGCAATGCGCACGGCCGCTCCTACATCATCATAGCTAAATCGTCGTAGCTCGGCCGCAGGCTCTCCAACATCGGCCCAAAGGGAGAAATTCTCAACAGGAACCTGTTTAGATTCGGAGGACGACTTGATGTACTGAAACAGTATGGCAATTACCACCAGCACCGTTGCAGCGGCAATACCGATTGTAAGGACCATCTGTAGCCCACTAGTGAACCCAGCCATTATCAATGCGACCAGAGATAGGACCAATGCGAGGATGATAATGCCCATGGGGTGTATGCGCATATTCATCGCTTTAGAGGTATCCCGTCCGTTCAAAAAGCTTTTTGGTCGTATTCAAACGATAGAGTGAGTTATTGGTGGTTTGAATGGGAAAAATCTCACCTCGCCACCCCCGCGCCGAATCGCTGCGCATCCGGGAGCGCCTCGTGGAAGGTTTCAAGGCTGGTCTGGTAGTGCCAGAGGGGCTTGCAGCGCACGGGAGGGGAGAAGCATTCGACTATATACTCGGCGAGCGGACGACCAAGCAGGCCGAGCGCGCGATTGAAGCCGCAGCCGCGATGCTCCTGCTAGCAGAGCGTCCCGTAATCTCGGTGAACGGAAATGTCGCTGCGCTAGTACCAGTGGAAGTCGTACAGTTGGCGAAAGCCGCGAACGCTAAGATTGAGGTCAACCTCTTCCACGGATCTGCGAAACGTGAAGCTGCGATAGCACGATGGCTGAAAAAACATGGGACGAGGGAAGTGTTGGGAACTGACCGAAAATTCTCGACTAGAATAAAAGAGGTCCACAGCGACCGGAGGAAGGTCGACCGGAGGGGGATCGCTGCTGCTGATGCGGTGGTGGTTCCGCTCGAGGACGGCGACAGGACTGAGGCCTTGAAAAAAATTGGTAAGCACGTTATTGCCATTGACCTCAACCCGATGTCGAGGACGGCTCGGGCGGCGGACGTGACAGTTGTAGACAATATTGTGCGTGCGCTACCTTTGATAATCAAAACGATGAAACGTTTGTCACATAGTACACAAACAACGCTTCGCGAAACCGTTAGAAATTTTGATAATAAAACAAACCTTGCGGCAACATTCAAGTTTATGCTTAAGTGGCTTAGGGGTTTGGGTAAGTAAAACACATGCAGAAATACCTTATATGGCAAAAACTGGGATACTATCCTTTGGCGGCCGGGGTAGCTCAGTAGGTAGGGAAGCTAGCGTGAGCTGCTTCGCCTAAAGTACTCGGCTGTTATACCAAGCGTGGATGAAGAGCGAACCTCAATCATGAAAACGACACGCTTGCGCGCAGCAACCGAGTGGTCAGAGGTTCGAGTCCTCTCCCCGGCGCCACTTTTAAAAACAGAAAAATTCAAACCATCAACTCCCTATTGGTTAATGGTGCCAAATTGAAAGTTTTGTTGCTCTCTAGGACTGATGTCGAGGGACTCATCTCGATGCGTGAAGCTATCGAAGCCGTCGAGGGTGCATTTCGAGCAAAGGGGCTCGGTAAGGTCCAAATGCCTCCAAAGGCCTACGTCTACTTCAAACGCCACAACGGGGACTTCAGAGTGATGCCCGCCTACTTAGAGGAAATGGGCGCGGCCGGGGTGAAGATTGTTAATGCCCACCCTCGGAACCCGAAGGAGCATGGGCTGCCGACGGTGATGGCGACCATCTTACTTCTTGATCCGAAGACCGGAGCCCCCCTTGCGATCATGGATGGAACCTGGATAACCAACGTGCGAACTGGCGCTGGAGGGGCCGTCGCGGCGAAGTACCTAGCGCGGAAGGGTCCTCAGGTGGTCGCGATGGTCGGGGCGGGGGTTCAGGCCAAGACCCAGCTGATTGCCCTGAATGAGGTACTCGACATCAAAGAAATTAGGGTTAATGATATCTCCGTCGAAAACGCACAGCTGTACGCTAAGGAGATGGGCAAAAAACTTGGGGTTGACGTGAAAGCTGTGAAGAACACGGAGAAAGCGGTTGAAGGCGCGGATGTCGTCGTGACTACCACGCCGTCCAGAAGGCCTATCCTTATGAACAACTGGATCTCTGATGGCACGCACATCAATGCTATCGGTGCTGATGCCCCTGGAAAACAAGAGCTAGATCCAGAAATTTTGATGCGCGCGAAAGTTGTGGTCGACGATGTGGAACAAGCAATCCACGGCGGAGAGGTAAACGTTCCGCTCTCAAATGGTATCATCGCTCGTGGTGATATCCACGCCGACCTTGGGGAGATAATTACAAAAAAGAAGTCCGGCCGCACCTCCCGTGACGAGATAACAGTTTTCGACTCGACTGGTCTCGCTGTTCAGGATATAGCCACTGACTGGGTTGTATACAAAAAGGCGAAAAAAATGGGCAAGGGGCAGGAAGTGGAGCTACTCTAGCTAGCGTCTGAGCCCGGGTTCCCTGCTTATTACGGGAGCTATCTCTTTCCTTACCATCTCTAGAAACACGTCTAGGAGACTGGCCGGGATCGATGCGCCCGCCGCGCCCTCGTGCCCTCCTCCCGAACCACCGAGTCGCGCAGTTATGTGGCGGAGCATTTCGTTGAGGTCTATCTTGGCCCCAGCACGACGCCGCATGCTAATGTCTACCTCCTCGCCATCCTTTCGGGCACAAATACCTACATCTGCATCTGTGATACCCAACGCGTGCATGGCTGCCTTTCCCAAACTGCCAGAAGGCAAATCACGAATGATTGCTATGTTTCCCTCACGCACCACATGCTTCTTCACATACTCATAGACTTTCCACTCGCGTTTTGTTGCCTTGACAGCTCGATCGACGATTTCTGGGATCTCGGTTGGCGGTACCCCTTGCGAGAGCTTAATCGCTACATCTCGCTTGTAGTTGTAATCGCCAGCTGCCTCTCCCAGCGCCTGGCTTAGTAGTCCGGCCTCCATGTAGATAGTCCGCCTATCGTACTTGCTTATACCATCTCGTACGAAGTCGGTCTCCTCACAGTAGTCGCCGATTGCCCCCCATAGGGCGACCCGGTCCAAGTTAGACTTCGGGTCTTGGATGAACAGCTTGAATGCCAGCTCTGACGTGCTCACACCGATCTCATGGGCGAATTGAGTCGCGGGGACATCCCTCCTCAATGTCTCGGGGGGGATGGGGTGATGGTCTATGTAAATAACCTCGTCCCTATGAGCCAGCTCCCGTATGTTCTTGAACAACTCCTCCTTGTGGGTCTCACTTATCGCCACGTCGCAGATGATGACTGTGGTGCCAGGCTCTATCTCTTTGAGATCGCGTGGCAGAGTTATAGGGCGAGTGAACCAGACTTCGGCCTCGGGAAAGCGCGCCCTTGCAAGGGCCGCAGAGCAGATGCCATCGGTGTCGCCGTGAGCCAAGATTTTAACCGCCAATTTTTCACCTTGCAATAGTTTGTGTGATGACTTTTTAACTTTGGCTTAGCAAACGTTTTAACCAATCTCGGTAAAATCTGGTCGGGGGCCCGTAGCTCAGCTGGTTAGAGCGCTCGGCTCATAAGTAAAACTGAGAAACCGAGTGGTCAAGGGTTCGAATCCCTTCGGGCCCACCTCTGGCAAAGTAATTTCTTCATTTAGTAGTTGGCACTCAAATTAACGCACATATCTACGCCTAGTGGGATTTTAGAGGCCCCTAGGGTTCGTTTTCATCTATAGCGCGCCTAACCCAAGATAGTGTCCGTTGGCCCCGCGTAAAGTATTATAATAGTCATGCCAGCAGCGCCGTACGCATAAATTCCCGCCGCGTCATTTCCTTTCGTGTAGATGAGAAGACCGTATGCCTCTGACGAATGGGTATTATCAAACGTCCACCCTGACATATGTCCCTTGTACCAAGTCATGACATCGGAAACAGTATCTGAAGTGGTATAGGCTTTAATTGAGCACCCTGCAGGCAGCTGCGCTTGTATTTCAGAGGGCAAATCATAACCGGTGGCTCCTGGATACACCGACATACCGCCTGGTGTACCCCCACCTAAGAGGACGACGGCCACAACGGCAACGACGACAACTGCGATGACGGCAACAACTATCCCGATTATAGCGCCCGTGCCCAATCCCTTCTCTTTCATCCTCATATTCTACCTCCAAGTAAAGTCAGCCTCAAGATATAAATAAGGTTTTGGTAGCGAACTTAAAGAAATCGGGTTTAATAATTTGAAGCATAAAAGGTATTGGGCCCCGGTGGTGTAGCCCGGTCAATCATACAGCCCTTTCGAGTCACTAGCGAAGAAAGGCTGCGACGCGGGTTCGAATCCCGCCCGGGGCACCACAGGTGATAGAATGAAAAAGATAGATGCACCAAACACGAAAGCATACAGGCTGGTCTATCCGAAGCTCGTCGTCCTAGTCAGCTGCATTGATCCCACGTCTGGAAAACCCAACATAATCACGGTCGCATGGGCAGTCCCTCTCTCCATCAATCCGCCCATGGTTGGAATTCTCATAGCTCCTCGCAGGTACTCCCATGAGATTATCTCCAAGGCCCGCGAATTCGTGGTTAACATCCCGACCATCGAGATTTTAGACAAGACGATAAAATGTGGTAAAGTTTCCGGTAGACGACACGACAAATTCTCCGAGTTCGGGCTCACCTCCAAACCCGCAAAAGTGGTCAAAGCACCCATCATAGAAGAGTGCGTGGCCCATTTGGAGTGTAAGCTCACAGATCAAATTACCACTGGTGATCATACCCTATTTGTGGGTGAGGTGGTTGCGGTGTACGCGAACGAGGGAGTGTTTGACGGTGAGTTCATGAACGTAAAGAAATCGCGCCAGATTTACCAAGTTGGGGGGGACTCGTTCACGACCTTAAGTGGGGAGCTGTACAAACAAGAAACATAGACATCGTAAGTCACGCATTTCTCATCTCAATCGTGCAAATATTTCTAAAAACGATGGTTCTCAACCTAGCCCTGCTGAAAGAAAAATACTGAGCCACTTTGCCTGGTCTATTTCGTCAAGAAGAACATTATCGCCAATATCAGCGCGGCCGGAGCAGTCACGGTCACTGCAGCGCCAAGAGCTGCACACCCCCCAGCTATAGAGGTTATCACCGCTGGGAAGGCGAGGTCTATCCCCAAGGTCGCCTGAGTGTTAAACTGTGACTGTAGCTTGTTTATGATGAGCCCCAGTGTTATCAAAGAAATTGCGAATAGCGCTTGACCGGCTCCGATAACCCAACCGCCAGCACCTATACCTGCCACCGCCAGTATCCCGCCAATTAGAAGCAGTATTCCCCCTATCAACGCCATCAAGAATGTGAATATCGCCATAGCGTCTTTTGTGCTCTGCCAGAGGCCAAACCCTGCGAACGATGCGAGAAGTACTCCGATTCCCAACACAATATAACCGATTGCAAAGACGAATATTGCCAATATCGCCCCTACCAACCAGATGATTCCACCAACGCCGCCCAATATTAGCATGCTCCTGCCAGTCCCGTTTGTCATTTCACGCCTCCTTTTAAGAGGAATTTCCGCGCCCATATAAGTCTTTCCTTTAAACGTGCAAAATTTGAACCTCACTGGGGCGTCTTTTTCCCCAAAATTTTTATCCAAGCGGACACTAGCTTCTTTGCCTGCTCAGGTGATCCAATGCCCGATTGTCCTATCTGCGGCAAACCCCTTGAACCTCCAACCGTGAAATGTGCCAACTGCGGCGCCGAACTCCACCGCGCCTGCGCAAAGCGGACGATGGGGAAGGTTTATTGTAAAAAGTGTTTTAGGGAGGGGAAAAAGCAAACGCGTTACGAACGGATGGCCCAACGCGATGCTTGGGGCGGGAACAAACCCGGCGAGATGTGGTAGGCTTTTCTACTTTCGTTCCGGAGCCGCCCCCCGACTGTGAACCCCAGATTCCGAATTTCAGTGTGTTAGCTTTCAGACCGCACACCCTGTATGGGAGTTAGCTTACAGAGCAAACACCTGCATGATAAGCCGATTAATAATTGACCAAATGGGTTAAAAGTGGCAGATTTTTTTATCGACCAACTGGGTTATATGTGGTAGTTTTATCTTTTGGTGACGAAATCTGTTCGGGCGGGGGTAGCCAAGTCAGGTCAACGGCGCGAGGTTTAGGGCCTCGTCCCGAAGGGGTTCGCAGGTTCGAATCCTGCCCCCCGCACCACAGGATTTACATAATTGTTATTCTCAGTTATTGGTGGTGATGGGATGGTCGAGATAACTTTCAAGGTGAAAAAGCCCGACAGCTGGGGCTGGCTCAAGGACGACTATTTCAAGCGCTTCGAGAAGGACCGAGAACTCCGTGAAGAAGTTACAAAACTCGTGTGCCAGTACATACGCGACACCATCAAGGAACCCGAAGAAGAACCGGAAGAGGAACCGGAAGAAGAGAAAGCCGAGGAAGAAAAGGAAACTGAAGAAGAACCGAAAGAGGAAAAAAAAGCTGAGGAAGAAGAGGAGTGAGCCGGGCTCTGTTTCATCGAGCGGGCAAATCTAAATACATACAACACCAATTTTTGCATGTGGCCAGGGTAGTGTAGTGGTTAGCATTCGGGACTGTGGATCCCGCAGCCCGGGTTCGAATTGCGGTGAACTCGCACGAAACTCCCGGCCCTGGCCCCATCTTTGCAAACGACTTAAGTGCTGTGGGACAAGATTTCGTTGGTATGGCAATGACTCGTCCCCATGTGACTCTCAACGCCGCGATGACTCTCGATGGAAAAATCGCGACTGTAGGGGGAGACAGCCGGATCTCGTGCGAGGCTGACCTTGATCGTCTCCACAAGCTTAGGGCAGAAGTCGATGCAATTATGGTCGGCATTGGCACGGTGCTCGCCGACGACCCATCTCTGACAGTGCGGCGGGTGCGTGGTAAGAACCCCATTCGTGTGATAGTGGATGGGGGAGCGAGGACGCCGCCGAATGCTAGAGTCATAGACAACTCGGCAAATACTATCGTGGCCGTGGCGAAGAAAGCCAAAAGAGAAAAACTCAAGAAACTGCGCAATGCAGGGGCAGATATCATAATTGGGGGCAAGAAAGAGGTGAACCTTCCATGGCTGCTCAGAGAACTTCACTCACATGGAGTGCGGAAGCTACTGCTGGAGGGGGGCTCTACCCTAAACTGGGAGATGCTCAAGCGCGGTTTGGTTGATGAGGTGCAGGTGGCGGTTGCTCCGCGGATAGTGGGTGGAGAGAAAGCGAAGTCATTGGTCGGGGGAGCGGGATTCATCAAAGTCCAACAAGGGGTGAAGCTCAAACTTTCTAGAGTCGGACGGGTTGGCGTGGACCTACTATTGATATATCAGGTTGTGGGTGTCCGAGGTGCTGAAAAAAATCGATGACCGCCTCTTCTTAATCGGGGTCGCACACGTTCTGCCTACCAGTGCAACCGAGGTCGGAGATGTGATCACGAGGGAGCGGCCTGATGTCGTGGCTGTCGAGCTCTGCCCAACTCGGTATTTTGCACTCACTCAAAGAACAAAGCGGCCGGGAGCGCTCGAGGCTGCACGCGTCGGACCTAAACTGCTCCTACTCAGCGGCCTGCTCTACCTGCTTCAGATCAAGTTCTCGCGCCAGACCGGGATGCCTGCGGGGGAGGAGATGTTGGTCGCGATCAAACATGCCCGGGAAGTTGGGGCCCGAGTTGAGCTTATAGACCGAGATATAGGATTGACCCTCCAGCGGCTCATCGACCGGATGCCGTGGCGCGAAAGGCTCAGGCTGTTTGGGGAGCTACTTGTCGGTTTCTTGCCCATCGGAAAGCCCATGGAGCTGGAGCGGCTCACCGACGAACAAATCGTCAACTATCTTTTGGAGGAGCTGAAGCGGGCCTCGCCCACCGCTTACGAGGTCCTGATCCAGGAGCGGGACGCATACATGGCCTCAAGGCTTGCCATGCTCTTGGCGGAAGGTACCAAGGTGGCCTGCGTGGTCGGGGCTGGCCACGTGCCGGGAATTTTCAAGCGATTGAGCGGAGGTATTCCAGAGGGTTGGAGGATGAGTCTCAAGTACAAGGTCGGTGGCTGAAAGCACCGGCCTTCTCGTAAGCTTTTTACGAGTAGTCATAAAATCAGACGTGGAGCTGAGCAAGTGGAAGCGGAAACCATTGAAAAACTCAAACAGATGTTAGGAGTTCCAATAGACAAGATTGAGGAGCAGGGAGAGGAGCTCGTCGTCCATGTGCCGAAGGCCCAAATCGCCAAGGCCATAGGCTCCAACGGCTCAGTCGTGAGGGCAGCCGAACTCGTTTTGAAGAAAAAACTCACCGTCAAGGAATCTACAGGCGAATAAAGCGCTCTAGTCGCAACCTGTCCAAGGACTCGCTCTTTAGACAAATTTTTAAATACCGTGGTTAAGGGATGATGAGGTGATTTAGTGGTGCAAGCATATGTGCTGGTAACGGCGGCGATCGGCAAGGTAAAACAGGTCGCGAAGGAAATCCGGGGATTGAGCGGGATCAAGTCCATGCATGTAGTCACTGGGCCGTATGATATCATAGTACTCGTAGAGACCGCGAGCTTGGATGCGCTGACCAACACGGTCGTGGAAGGCATCCACAAGGTCAAGGGCGTTGTGGACACCAATACGGCACTCGTTGTTGAAATTTAGGTGGTAGCCCCGCCCGGAACTTCGTCGGCTGAACCGATTTCGAACCGGGGTCAACGGATCCAGATTGCGGCTTTTTAGGTGTCCGCCAGGATTGACCATTGGGCCCAGCTTCAAAGCCGGTCTACCCCACGGGGCTGCCGATAACCGTCTCGCTCAGATAGATAAAAATTTACTTCACGACCTAACGGAGGGCTTAAGAATCGTTCTGGCTACTGAATTCAAACTAGTAGAATCTTGTTTAATAAATCATGGAAAATATAATTAGGGAGTATCATGGCGCGTTCCAAAAAGCGTAGCAAAGAAAGATCACTTTTCGCTACCTTTCTAGCCACCTCATTTATCTTGGGGGCGCTCCTAGGAGCCGTGCTCGCTTCCACTTGGATCCAGGGGGCGCCGGTACTTCAGCTTTCACCGGGCGAAACTTACACACGCTCGATCACCATCGTGGGAATCGATAAAAACACGGGGCAGGGCAGGCTGGCTGTGCTCACGGTCGAACTCAGGACCGGAAGCGGGTACCTCGCCATAGCAATACCGCCATACGAGAACGAGGACACTCAAAAGGCCGCGGTAGATGCTAGAAACGCGGCGGAACTCGCTGTGAATAGAGACCTGAGCCAAGTTGACATAATAATCTCAATAGAAAACATCGAGCCCGAAACCACCATCACGGGGCCCTCTTCCAGCGCCGCGATGGCCGTGTTGATGGTAGCAACGATCCGTGCCAGCGAGAACACGTCACCCAATATGATCTGCCAAGACGCAGTGGTCAGTGCTGCCATCGGCTCGACCGGCAGGCTGGAGCCAGTTGGGGAGATTGCGGAAAAATATCAGACCGTGAGGGGCGCAGGCATATACTCGCTCTTTGTGGTGGCGCAAACGCAGTCCGGATACTTACCGGATTACCCGGACATCTCGGTCGAGCGTGCCCTCAACCTTGAGAAACTCGTCAGCATAGTTTTGGAGTAGCCACTTCTCTTTGTATTTGGGATGCAAAAACCCAAAAGTTGGATTGCCTAAGAGAAGAAAAACTACTCCCACTTAACGAGA
>JAUWXQ010000022.1 GCA_030616305.1 Hadesarchaea archaeon | reverse complement strand
GTTTCAGGACACAGAAGAGTTACACATCGAGGATTTCGTGCAGCACGGGTACAAGCTGACGAACGTGCGGGTCTCGGACCCCGAACACCTTGAGCGTCAAGTGAATGCCTTTTTGCGGGGCGGGGCGAGCTACTGGTTGATCACGGAAGTTCGCGCGGCCGGAGCTGTACGAGCAGCGCTTGGGGCAGCCGCGAGGCAGGGCTCCCAACCTGTGGTGGCCAGTTTCCACGCAAGAAGCAAACGGGAGATGTTTGACTTGGTCGTGCACATCATGGGGCTGCATGAAGCTGCGTTCAAGTACATAGATCTGATTATCAGCACGGCCCGCTTCTCGACCCCAAGCGGCACGATAAGGCGCATAGTAGAAGTGGCGGAGGTGCTCAAGGACTGGAGGGAAGAACCACGGTACGCCGAGCTATTCGTCGACGACCGGAAGCGCGACACCCTAGTGCCGGAAAAGCTTCTCGCTGGCGATAAAGGATTGATTAAACGTTTGAACGAGATGGACCTGTCAAAGATAGATGTCATCGGAGCCGCGAAGCACGTCGAGTTTCTCCCACCTGAACGCGGTGGCAGCCAGCTGATACCACAGCTCTGCAAGCGACTCGCCATCGACGAAGATGGACTCCTTACCGGCATTCTAGCCGAGGCGCGCATGAAGTCCGACCTGCTGACACTGGCGAAGAAGAGCGGAGATACCAGCTATCTCGAGCTGCCATTCGTGAACAGGGCTTACAACGCCTACTTCTCCTCAGTCAAGCGTAACGCACCCAACTACAAGCAGGTCATGGAGGATTGGCGGGCTTGGCTGAAAAAACTTTGAAACCCCTGCCAGAAAGGTTCCCGATACCCAGCGATGTCCGTTCCGCGCTGGAGCGAATCGTCGGGCCAAGAAAGAGGGGTTTTTACGAGAAATTTTGCGGGGCAGGGAAGCGGGTCTTCGGTAGGTTCACCAAAAAAACAAAGTTGAGCGACCAGACCCTTCGCGACCTAAAGGATGCCAAACTCGCGGTAAGGCAAGACGAGTGGGCCGCTGGCATGCTGCTCGCAATATTTGCTCCTGTGGTGCCAATCATACTGCTCTGGTTGGTGCTCGGGTTGCTGGGCGGTGATCTGATGGGCCTGCTTTACCTGCCTATCCTAGGGTTCTTGCTAGGAGGGTTATGCATGATGGCGTTTCAATCGTATCCGTCATCTCTTGCTGCTTCCCGCAAGAGCGAGGCCCAGAGCCGGGCGATAAGCACGATAATGTTGTTGAGCTTTTCGCTTTATCACCGCCCCGACCTGCGAGGAGCGACGATTCACGCAGCGGACGCCAGCGAGGGAAAGCTAGCGGAGGATCTCCAGAAGGGCCTGCTCGAGCTTGATGAGCGCAGACGCTACGAGACCGTGCGCCATCTGCTCACGGTGGTCGCGAACGAGTGGGGGGAAATCGATGACAGCACGCGCCAGGCGATCTTCGACCTGCTCCGTTCAACAGGGACGAAGGATGAAGCAGCCCGCCTCGCTGATGTGGCGAAGGCGCCGGATAGAGTTTTGGAGGGGGCTGAGGAGCAGCTCACCCGGCGCCTGAACAGCTTGATGATGCCGACCCTCGCATTTCTGACCTTCAGCTCGCTGGCCATAATTGCTGTGGTGGGGCTCTCCCCCATATTCGGAGTGATAGGGATGCAGTTTGTCGATCTGAAGTTCTTCGTCTTGATGGCGGCGGCTCTTGTAGTGGCATTTCTGACTTTTACCCTTTACATGGGGAAGCGCCGTCCTGTTACAATCCAGCTGCCTGAAATCCCCCCTGATGACCCTAGGCTGCCTCCTCCTGGAAAGGTGAGGGTCCTCGGCAAATTTGTGCCCGCATGGCTACCTTCGGTGCTCGTCTTCGTAGCCCTCGCGTGGCCAGGAGTGCTCTACTTGCTTGGAGTCACGGCGGGTCTGCTGGGTGTGATTGCCTTGAGTTTCACCACTCTCTGGTTAGTGTGGGCAACGGCGGCAGCGATAGCCGTTTACGGTTACCTCTACGCCTCCAAGCGCGCGAAGCTCCGCGAGGAGGAGCGTCGGAAGCTAGCCGACTGGGGGAACGCCCTCAACACTATGGGCTCGCGCATGCTCGACGGAAAGCCGGTGGCACAAGCGATGAACGAGGCCGCTGAACTTATGACCGGTTCGCCCCTTGCTGAGCAGCTTAAGGGGACAAGCATGACGATGGAGCGCTACGGGGTGGATATGCGCAAGGCCCTCTTCGAGCGTGGCGCCGGGAAGCGCATTTACAATCCTCTGATAAGGAGCTTTCTCGGCGTAATCTCCCGCATCCGGCACGGCAGCGAGGCGGCGGCCGGGCGAGCCTGCATGATGGCGGCCGAGTTTTTGCGCACCCTCCACCGCGTCGAGCGCCGGTTCCGCGAGCGGATAGACGAGGCGATGGGCAACCTCTGGCTTGTCGCCGTGGTGCTGATCCCCGTGGTCTGCGCGATGTCCGTGTGGGTTATGGACTTCATGTCCGGGATGAAGTTTACCATGGAAGCGCAGACGACGGCCGCGGGAGTGACGGGAATGCCATTCCTATTAGGCGCGATGGAGGTGGGCGAACTGGCGCTTCTCCGGTTGGTCATGGGATTGACGGCGGTTGCGCTTGGGGCTATCATGGCGCGCTACATCGCAAATATCCGCGCCGGCAGTGACCGCGTCGAGTTCTGGTCGACGGTTTCAAAGTCTGTGCTCGCTTCGGCAACCATATTTACCATCACGAGCGTCTTACTTACGATGATAACTGTGGGAGGTGTGTGAGTGGAAAAGGGACTTCTACGCTGTGAGCGGGGCGTGGAGCCGCTGGCGATGAAGATAATGGCAGGTGTCATTCTGCTTGTGATAGGACTAGGTATTGGATATGCGGTGTACACGTGGGCTGGCGGGTATGTAACAGCCATAAAGTGCGAGTTGAGTTTTGATAAAAGCAGCACGACAATAGGGAAACCGGGGAGCGGAGAAAACTCAGACATGATACAAGTGACAACCAGGTACGTTATGGGTACTAAAGAAACAGTAACACTGGATGCGACCGGTGAACCATCAGGCGTAAGGGTAACTTTTGATCCTCAGACTGGTGAGCCGGACTTCTATTCGAATATGCGGGTGTACGTAAATGAAAACGCTGCGGCTGACAGTTACGTGTTAACTATCCTCGTCAAAGATAGCAAGGGCAACACAAGTGGTTCCACCGCGTTTAACTTAGAGATTTTAGAGAGCTAGTAGGTTGGCATATGCCCGCTCTCCGTACGCTCGGGCTGGTGATCCTAGCCGTCTTCGCTGTTTCCATCGGTATCTTGGGCTATGTCTACATGCGTGCGGTGCTCGACGAGAGCGCGGCTAGGGAAGCTGCGCTAAGGGTAAGCGAAGCATGTCAGACGGTCATAAACGTTGGTGGCCAACAGGTCGTCGATATCACCATCCCTGGAAACTACCATATGCGCTTCCTTGACAACCAAATCGTCGTGGACAATTATCGCATCCCTGAGCAGGGGTTTGTTTTGAAGTTTGCGGAAAATGCTTCAGAACTTGGCCCCGGCACCCATACGCTCTCGATAAGAATTGAGAACAACAGGTTGGTGATCACACGGATTTAGTGCGGATTTTTAAGGCAGTGCTGGCGGCCCTCTTGATAATTATTTTCATCGCCCTGCTTGTCTCAGCCTACAATCAATATAGTATCACGCTCTCAACCGCAGGGCTCGTAGACACCACCTCCAGCATAACAAATCAGCTCGTGCTCGACAGCTTGGCGTACGAGTCCGGTGGAAATGTGCAAGAATACGTGATAGATCCCGATAAGATCTCTTCGCTTGAATTTAGGCAAGAGATTGGAGGAGAAAACTTCGAGTTTCAACTTACTCTATTTTACAATCCAGAGGAAGAGCTGGTGCTTGGACCCTATGGCCTGACGCCTCCAGATGGGAAAGCGATTTGTACCGTTTCGGCTCCTGTGGTGATATACGAGAATAACCGCCTCGAATTCGCAAAACTTGAGGTGAAAGTATGGCGAGCCTAACTCGTAAGTTCGCGAGGGATGAAAGAGGGGTAAGCGATGTGCTGGCGATGGCATTCATGTTTCTGTTAGTGATATTTGCAGGGGTTTTGCTGCACGCTTACAGATTCGGCGCGATCAGCTCGGCCACCGACCGACAGCTTCAGATGAAGACGGAATATCTCTACAAAACACTCGAACTCGCGCAGGTCGAGAATTATTCCCTCAGCTACTTTGAAGCGGTCGCGGAGAATTTGATACAAGTCACCGAGCCTGTGATACCAAGCGACTACCTGCACGAACGAATCGACAACTTGCTGGCATATCTACGTCCTCCGAACTACGCGGCCATGGTTGAGTTGACCTACGAGAACGCTTCTTGGACGCAGTTGTATCCAAGTGACATAAGCGGGCCGGGCCCCACAGCAACGCAGTTCACATTCTCGGGCAAGGTGACAATCATAATAGCTGAGGCGGGTGAAAACAGGGTGGCGCAGGTGGACACGGCGCTAACGCTATTCAAATCCTGAGGTGTTGATTTGAGACACGAAGAAAATGGTGCGGCCGCTACGCTGGCGATCTTCACGGTGTTCGTAATTTTGTGCTCGGTGTTGGCCCTGCATACCTTCGAAGCGGGTTACCAGCGCCAGCTAAGCATGGTGCAACAACGAATGGCGACCGATACCACCAGAGCTGTTGCAGCGGTAGTGGAGACTGAACTTAACTATGCACTCAAGACTGCAACAGAGGCTGCGATGTATGAGGCAGGACGGGACGGAGAAAACAAGGACAAAGTGGAAGAGCTCCTACGCACCTATTTCAACGAGCGCATCAAGGCGGGTTGGTCGTACTCCAACTTTGAGGATATCTACGTACCCCTCAGCGACGAAGACTCACTCGTGCTCACATGGCTCCCAGATGGCAGCCTCAGCGCTTCCGGGTATCTCGACGCCAGCTTCACGCACGTGATGGGCACGAGAGCTTATGGGGCCAAGCTCGACGCCGGCGTAGTTCCACGTTACGGGCGGATGTTGCACATCGCCTATCTTGTGTACTCACAAGCCCAAAACATGTCAGGGGAGGAACTTGCTAATTTCGAGAGCGAACTCAACGAGGACTACGCATGTGAATACCTAAGTTTTGAGTTGACCCAAACGGACAGCCGAGTAAGGGTAACTGTGCACGATGATTACGCCGGTAGGGCCATAGCGGCGGAGAACGAATAACTTTAATTCAGTACCTTCTTCTGTAGCCGCCCCGGTATCCCCCGGATCCGAATCCGCCCGGCCTCGGCCTGAATCCTCTGCGCTCCTGCTCGTGTTCTGCATCACTAACATTAACCTCTGAGTTGACCTCTGCTATCTCTTTATCAGATTTTGTCATCTTGCCATGTTTTCCCACATTAAGACGCATGTGTCCTCGTACAAGTGAGATGTACCCATTTTCTATTTGGAGGACGTCATTCTCTTGAACCGACCCGATCTGATCCTGCCACAGAGAAAGAATGACCGTTCCAGTTTCGTCGCCCACCGTGGCTTCTGCTACTTTCTTCGGTTCCCCCCCAAACCTGCTGGGGATCTCCTTTGGCTCCCCTACACTCACGACCTTTATCAATACATTTACATTCTTTGACTGAGGGGTTAGCTCGTTTACTTTCTTTGTCTCTGCGGGAGCACTTTCCGCTGCGCTTTCCATAATTATTCCTTCTATTCCATAGGTGCAGGTGTATAAATAGTGATGTATGAGGGATCGCTCTTCTTTCGCAGATGGTTGATGCATCTTAAAGAGCATTATAATCGGTTCTTTTTAAGTTCTGAGACAAATAACGGAGACTATTTATTGCATCAACTGTTTTCAGTAGAAGAGCGACCAAATAAACCTCCTGAAAATAAACTCCTCGAATCCCGCCCTTTTTCCAAAAAGAAGGCTTTATCTGGAAGATAGTGTGCGACGTCGCACATCGCCCTATGAGCCTTCGTTTCATGCCTTAATCTTTCCGGATGACCGCAGTGTCTCGCGGAGTATCCAAAGCAATTCTTTTTCATCAAGCAGCCTCACGAACGTTCGAGCGAGTTCCCAATTCATCCACCGTTTGAAAGCTGTGGTATTCTTAAGGTGGTTTTTATAAATGCAGCGCACGAGGAAATGGGTGAGGGATGGAGGTGTCCAAACAAGAGATAATGCAGACGGTGAAGAAAGAAGGGATCAAGTTCATCCAGATGCAGTTCATGGACATCCTCGGCACGGTCAAAAATGTCACCATCCCGGCCACCAAGCTCGATAAAGCCCTTGATGAAGGGATTTTCTTCGATGGTTCCTCGGTGCTGGGCTATGCTACAATCGAGGAGTCCGACATGCGCCTGAAGCCGGACCCAAATACATTTGTTGTGCTTCCTTGGTCTCAAAATAATCTAAAGACCGCGCGGATAGTGTGCGACGTTTATGACTACGAGAACAATCGGTTTACAGGGGATCCAAGGGCAGCGCTCGAAAATATCATGGGGGTGGCCCGGAAGAAGGGGTGGATTTTCAACACAGCCCCCGAGTACGAGTTCTTCTTCCTGATGCCGGACGAGAAGGGTGATCCGACGACCAGACCCTCTGACTACGGGGGGTACTTTGACCTGATGCGTGATCGTGGAGACAACGTTCGAAAAGAAATCGTGACCTACCTGGACGCGATGGGTTTCGAAGTCGAGGCTTCCCACCACGAGGTCGCTCCCGGACAGCATGAGATAGACTTGATGTATGCTGATGCGATGACCTCAGCCGACCGCGTGGCGATGATGAAGTATGTCACGAAAACCATAGCCTACAAGCATGGGCTATATGCGACCTTCATGCCCAAACCAATCTTCGGCGCCAACGGCTCCGGGATGCATGTCCACCAGTCGCTGATGACTCCCCAAGGCAAGAGCGCTTTCTACGACCCGAAAGGATCCTATAAGCTAAGCAAAAATGCACTCTACTTCATCGGAGGGTTGATAAAATACGCTAGGGAAACTTGTGCAATCTTGGCTTCTTCGGTCAATTCCTACAAGCGCTTGGTACCCGGGTATGAGGCACCGGTCTACCTCTCTTGGGCGAATCGCAACCGAAGTGCCTTCATCAGGGTGCCGGCGGGGAGGGAGGCGCGGACACGGATCGAGCTCCGGAACCCAGACCCTGCGGGGAACCCATATTTGCAGTTCACGGTAATGCTCGCGGCGGGGCTGAAGGGAATCGAGGACAAGATCGAGCCTCCGGAGCCGGTGGAGAAGGACATCTACCGCATGAGCGCGGAGGAACGCGAGGCATTGGGCATAGAATCCATCCCCGAGAACCTCGGCCAGGCACTCGACCACATGCGCCAGAGCAGCTTGGTTCGTGAGGCGTTTGGGGAGCACCTCTTCGATCACTTTTTATACATCAAGGGCCGGGAGTGGAACGAATACAAGTCACAGGTCTTTGATTGGGAGATTCAACACCTGCTGCCTGCGCTCTAATTATTATGTAGAGGAACTCCACAGATTTTTTAAGTCATCATAAGCTTCCCTAGGTTGCTTATCCCCAGATGGACTAAGTGCCACGATTCCCCACCACTCCTCGTTCATGTTTGGGTCCATATACCCGGCATTTTGCCATTGAGCAGTTGTGGTATGGGATGATGGACTTCCCGCTTTCCACCACCCGTCGCTCCACCCGAAGACGAGTCCCCCAATGCATGGCCCGTCCGGAACCAAGTTGTTGTTTATTTCTAACCAAAGACTGTGGTCACAGCTCGCTTGCATGGCTTGATCTTCGGTCCCCGTAGTGCCGTTCCAAGCGTCGCAGCCCCACTCAGTCATCAGCAGGGGTTTACTGCTCCTCGACACATAATCCGTGAAGAGATTCCCGAAGGATGAACCCCTGTATGCGTCTACCCCCCAAATATCGACGGCTGACAATGAAGCGTCGTCGGCCCCCAGGCTTACATCTCCTATCTCCGTTATCTCTTGGTTAACGTAGAGGATGGGGTGATCAGGATCTACCTCCTTGGCAGCCTGGGCAGCTTCCTGGAGAAGGCTGTACCAGTCCCTCACGTCTGCATCTTCCGGTCCGCGGATTAAGTAAAAATGGTCTATTTCGTTACCGAATCCCCACATCAAGACTGCAGGGTGGTCCTTGTTGTTCTGCACTATTTCCACGAATTCGTCTATCATTGTTTGTCGAACGGATGGATCGGAAAGGTCCGCCCAGGAATTTACCCAGTAGGTCATGATTACGTATATGCCATTGTTGTAGGCGCAGTCAAGGGCTTCTCGGCTTATTCCTTTCACGTTATAGGTCCTAACCGTGTTTGCACCCATCTCCTTCATCAGGGCAAAATCAGTGGTATAGTTCGAAGGGTCGTCCCACCAGTGGTAGTAAGGTGGGGTGCTAGGATCCTCTCCAATTGGGGTGGTGATCCCACACACGCCCTTCACAATGAAATCTTGCCCGTTTACCACGAGTCTATTGTTGATCACATATACTCCAGAGGGGGCTGGAGCCCCTTCCTCCAAGAGCTTCCATATTCCAACCCCTGAAGATATCCCAACGACAATAAGAGCAATCCCAATGAATTTTTTTGTTTTAATCCTCTCAATGAGCACTGTTTTAATTCCCTTTCGAGGTTTTGGTTGAATTTTTTTCATTGGTGTGCCTCATATTCTAAACAATACGCTCACGTTAAAACCATTAAGTGCGGGGATTTGACCACGCGGTTACTCCGCGGCGGTTCGGTTTCCCTACCGCGCTTTTCGTCGTGAGGTCTTTTTCCGGCCACTCGGCTTCGACGCACACTTTCACACGCCTTATCCACAGCATTCCCCGGCCGCGCCGGGTTTTTCCGTGGCTCTCCCTCGCCCTTGAGCGAAGGTTTAGCCTTATTTGCCAGCTTCCTCCCCGCAATTAGTGTTTTTGACGTTTGATGTAATAAAGTTTTCCGAGAAATTCAAATCAAAAAGAAGATTTTAACCTTCAATAGTTTAGTTAGACGAGAGGCATGTCACGATTTCTTCGTGTACTGACGCTGGAACAGGCCAAAACCAAGCTTGGGGAAAATTGGCGCCCCCGACCTCATGCCGTTACTCTGTCGCTTGATGATGTACTCGACCGCGTGCTGGCAGGAGATGTGGTTTCAAAAATAGACGTCCCACCTTTCGATCGCGCGGCCTATGATGGCTACGCCGTCCGCGCATCCGACACGTTCGGTGCGGGGGAGGGTGCACCGGTAGAGCTCACCCTCGTTGGTCATCTCAGGGCGGGGACTTGGCCCAAGAAGCGGCTGCGGAAGGGAGAGTGCATCGAGATTTCGACTGGCGCGCCGACGCCAAAGGGCTCAGATGCCGTGGCGATGAGCGAGCATGCAGTGGCAGAGGGTAAGAAGGTTGGAGTTTACCGCGCTGTCGCTCCCAGTGAAAATGTAGCCGAGCGCGGCTCGGATATCAGGAAAGGGCAACGGGTGGCGCAGGCGGGAGAGTTGCTCACTCATGTAAGGTTAGGGGTCCTTGCGGCGGTCGGAGCCGAGCGAGTCCGGGTTTTTCCCAGGCCGAAGGTCGCGGTCATCTCAAGCGGGGCGGAGCTGGTCAGGTCGGGCGGGCGGCTGAATCCGGGCAAGATCTACGATGTCGACGGCCCCGCGCTCAGCGGTGCGGTCAGCTCGTGTGGCGCCGAGCCCGTTTACCTAGGCATCGCCCCCGACCGTGCCTCAGAGATCAGGAGGTTCGTTCGAAAAGGACTGAGGGAGTGCGATGTGGTGTTGATCTCGGGTGGTTCATCGGCAGGGGCAGGTGACATCATCCCCCAAGTTGTCGATGGGATGGGCAAGCCGGGCGTAATCGTGCACGGCCTCGCCCTGAAGCCAGGAAAACCGACATTTATCGCCGTGCTTGATGGCAAGCCAGTTTTTGGGCTCCCAGGCTACCCGGTTTCGGCGTTGATGGTCTTTGATCAGCTCGTGGCGGATTACCTACGAGATATCTCTGGGGCACCCAAGCCCCACGCTTCCACCGTGCGCGCTAGGCTCACAGCCAGAGTGCTGTCAGCGCGTGGAAGGCGCGAGCTCGTACCTGTTCGATTGGTGGACAAGGCAGGTAGGTGGCTGGCGGAGCCGATCCTCAAGGGCTCCGGAGCGGTCACCTCTCTCTCGACCGCGGAGGGCTACGTGGAGGTGCCGCTGGAGTATGAGCTTGTGGACGAAGGGGAGATGGTGGAGGTAAAACTGTTTGGGGGCGGTCGGCATGGTTAAAGATAATTTCGGGAGGCCTGTTACCGGTCTGAGAATATCGGTCACCGATGAGTGCAACCTCAACTGCTTCTACTGCCATCACGAGGGTTGCCCTGCGAGTTCCCACGAAATGACCGCTGATGAAATAGGGAAGATTATCAGGGTGGCAACTGAATTTGGGATACGGAAAATCAAGCTGACGGGGGGTGAGCCGCTTCTCCGGAAGGACATCGTGGGCGTGGTCGCGGCTGCTGCGAGGCCAAGCATCGACGAAGTTTCCATGACGACGAACGGCATCTTGCTCGCCGGGGTCGCGCACGAACTCGCGGAAGCAGGACTTACCCGAGTCAACATAAGCTTGGACACCCTCGACCCGAAAACTTTCCATCGAATAACCGGCAACGGTTCTATATCAAATGTGTTCGCTGGCATCGACGCCGCTATCGACGCCGGGTTGAAACCTGTGAAGTTGAACATGGTTTTACTCGCGGACCTGAACGAGCATGAAGTCAAGACCATGATGACTTACGCCTCGAAGCGCGGCATCATCCTGCAGATAATTGAGCTGCTCGACACAAACGGAGGAGTTTTTCCAGCCTACCACCGCGGATTGGACGACATCGAACAGGGGCTCCGGTCCCAAGCTGTCGCGGTCCGTACCCGCCGCTCGATGCAGGCGCGGAAGAAGTACATCCTGCAAAGGGGCGAGGTCGAGGTGGTGAGGCCGATGCACAACTCCAAATTTTGCATGCACTGCACCCGCCTGCGCCTGACTCCCGATGGTTATCTTAAGCCATGCCTTATGCGCAACGACAACCTCGTCGACCTGCTCTCACCTATCAGTACCGGCGACTTAGAAACAGCACGTAAAGCGTTCGCGGAAGCTATTGCGCGGAGAGAGCCGTATTTCAAAGGTGTGCCCCGTGAGATATGCGTTCATGCTCGCGTATGATGGCGCTCGCTATTTTGGATTTGTCCGACAACCTGATCGACCGACCGTAGAAGCAGAATTGTTGCGGGTTTTCAGACGGTGTGGATTGTACCGCGAGCTGAAGGAAGCCAGATACCATGTGGCCGCGCGCACCGATCGAGGCGTGAGCGCGATAGGCCAAATGGTAGCGCTGGACGTGCTGAGGGAGCCGAGGTTGCAGGAGCTGAACGCTGTTATACCTGAAGATATTGCGGTACTCGCCGCCGTTGAGGTCAAACCAGATTTCAATTCTCGAACTCATGCGCGGAGCAAGCACTATTGCTACGTGTGCGAGGCTCCTCTGGGCTTCGATCTCTCGACCGCCCGGCAGGCTGCGAAGCTCTTCGAGGGCACACACGACTTCAAGCACTTCTGTAAACACGAGCGCGGGAAGCCAACCACGGGAGAACTCAAATACGCGGGGGTTCGGGGTCAAAAGAAGGTCCTCGTGTTCGATTTTATCGCCCAGAGGTTCCTCTGGCAGCAGGTGCGGCGGATGGTAGGGGCGCTGCTGGCGGTTGGGACGGGCAAGCTTGGCGTAAATGAACTGAAATCGATGCTGGATGGGCGGGCGAAGCAGGCGATGCAGCCGGCCCCAGCCGACGGCCTTTTCTTGGTCGGCGTCAAGTACCCCTCTCTGTTTAGACCAAATGCGCGTGCCATGACAAAATTCATAGGCTACCTTGAGGGTCTTGAGCATCCGAGGTATAAGACGATGGTGCCCCTGCTGCTTCGCAAAGGATTTTAACAGAAACAGACGACTTAGAACGATTTCGATGTCGCCAAAGATAAAACAGCTAATCCACAATGGTGTCCTCGTCCCAGTCTATGAACCGAAGGGCTTCACTATTCGATATAAGGGAAAGGAACTCAAGCTCGCACCCGGCTTGGAAGAGATGGCCGTCGGGTGGGTCAAGAAGCTGGAAACGGACTACGTGAAGGATCCAGTCTTCGTCCGCAACTTCGTGCAGGACTTCTCCAAGGCCCTGGGGATCGAAATCCCTTCCAAAATAGAGGACTTCGATTTCTCCGAGATCCAGCGCTGGGTCGAACAGGAAAAGGCCAAAAGGGAAAGCATGTCGCGTGAGGAACGAAAGGCGTTGACCGAGGTCAGGAAGAAGATCCGGGAGGCGAACAAGGAGAAGTACGGGTACGTCACGTTGAACGGCGAGCGCGTCGAGATCGGCAACTACACCGTCGAACCACCCTGCATATTCATGGGCCGAGGCAAGCACCCGCTCCGGGGGAGATGGAAGCAAGGGGCCACCTACGAGGACGTGACCCTGAACCTCTCGCCCGACGCTCCAACCCCCGAGCTCCCCGAGGGCAGGCACTGGGGAGGGAGGGTTTTCGATCCGAACGTTCTGTGGACAGCCAAGTGGCGAGATAAACTCAGCGGGGATATGAAGTACGTCTGGATTGCCGACACCGCGCGCTTCAAACAGGAACGCGAGATCGAGAAATTCGACCGGGCGGGTGACCTAGAGGAGATGATCGGAAAAGTAAGGCGGCACATCGAGGAACATCTGGACTCGGAAGACCCCCTCATGCGGAAGGTCGCCACGGTGTGCTATTTGATAGACCATCTGAAGATGAGGGTGGGTGACGAAAAGGACAAGGATGAGGCGGATACCATTGGGGCAACGACCCTAAGGGGCTCACACATCAAGATAGACCCCTCCGGAAATGTTAAGTTCGACTTTCTCGGCAAGGACGCGGTCAGATGGGTTGGGACGATCAAGCCGCCCGCTCAAGTAGTTGAGAATTTAAAATCCTTCATCAAGGGGTCCAGGGAACAGATCTTCTCGGGCGTGCGTTCGGAGCACGTGAACGATTTCTTGGCCCAGGTGATGCTGGGACTCACCGCGAAGGTCTTCCGTACCTATCACGCGTCGAGGAGCGTTGAAGATTACCTTGGAACCACTAAGGTCAGAGGAGCTCCAGAGTTCGAGAAGAAGTACACGGCGAAGATGGCAAACCTACAGGCGGCGGTCACGTGCCATCACAAGCGCAAGCTCCCCAAGAACTGGCAAAAATCACTCGAGCGCAATGTCGAGCGGCTGAGAAAACTCCAGGAGCGGCTGAAGGAGGTCCGGAAGAAACCAAAGACCGAAAGGCGTGCCAAGCAGATCAAGAGGCTCAAGGAGCGGATAAGGGCAGCCAAACTTCAGGTGGAGCTGGTGGAGGCGACGCGCGACTACAACCTCGGGACGTCGTTGAAGTCATACATCGACCCGCGCCTCTACGTCAAGTGGGCGGAAGAGGCCGGGTACGACTGGAAAAAGATCTACCCCAAGACACTCCAACGAAAGTTTACTTGGGCTGGGGATAGCGGTAGTGCCCCCGAATAAAAGTCGAGCCACTCTGGATGTAGGGCGATCACCTTTTTGCCCCGCTTCACCTTACCGGATGACATATCTAAACCTTTACAGGGGCGAGTGGAATAGCACGACTCTCTAGCACCCGGTGGTAAGTCCTGAGCAATTTTTTTACTGAAGACGCCCAGTTAAACCTCATGACCTTCTTCTTGCCCTTAGCCCCTACTCGCGCCATTATTCTGGGGTGATTGAAGAGATAGTTTATCCCCCGCGCTACTGATTTTGGGTGGGGATGAACTTTGATCCCGTTCACTAAATTTTTAATGTTCTCCCTGAGACCGCCCACATCTGTTGCCACGACCGGCCTCCCGGTTGCCCACGCCTCAAGCAACACTATGCCGAAAGGCTCGTTCCTGCTCGGGATGCAGACGATATCGCAGGTATTCAAGAGATCGATGTACCGTCTGTAGGGAATCCAACCCAAAAACTTCACAGCACCCGAGATGCCAAGTTTTCGAGCCCTACGTCTGAGATAATTTCCCAGCGACCCCTTCCCCGCGAACAAGAATCTGACGTCGCCCCGATTTTCGAGAACGTTTGGAATCGCATCAATCAATATGTCTAGCCCCTTTTGATATTCCATCCTGCCAATGAACAAAACTATAGGGATGGGTGTGGGGACACCATATTTTTTCTTTATCTTATTTGGGTCCACATCTTTCCGATATTTTCGGGGATTGATGGCATTCGGGATAATGTAGACTTTTTCGCGGGGAATCTTATACAGCCGACACAGCTCTTTCCTCATCGTTCTAGACACCGTAATAATCCTGTCAGAAAACCGCCCGCCTAGTCCCTCCCTAGCAGAAATTTCCTCAAACATGCGTTTATCTTCCTTGGACACGCGTTTATCGCTAAACGCCCCGCCCCTACGGCCATACTCGCTCGAGTGGTAGCTGAGCACGATAGGATAGCCCTCCTTTTTGAGCTCGTACAGCGCATCTACAACGTGCCAATCATTCCCGTGAATGATATCGAACCTTCCACTATGCCTCGCCACGGCGCGGAGTTCCTTTACCATCGCCGCCGACATATTCGAGAAAAATGAGATGATGTTTTTTCCCGGGTCAAACATGCATCTACAGTAGTTAACATCGTTGATCTTTGTATGCTTGCTCTGTCCTTCAGCTGCTCTCGTAAACAGGTAAACATCGTGACCTCTTTTCGCAAGCTCTTCGGCCGTTCGGGTGACTACTACCCCAAGCCCCCCCACGTGAACTGAGTGCAGCGACTCCCAAGCAAGAATTGCAATCCGCATCCTGGCCACCCGCCAATCTCAACGAAGCTCAAGACTCTGTTACGCCTGCCGTTTGTTTGTATACGTTCATGGTTTCGGCGGCCACCTTATCAAGCGTGAAATTTTCGAGCACCCTTTTCCGTGCATTTTTTCCGAGTTCCTTCCTCAAATTTTCGTCCTTAAGAAATTCTATCATAAATTTGGCCATGTCGTATGGGTCATATGGGTTGACGTGAGCCCCGCACCTATCTGGACCAGAACTGACAATTTGCTCCCTGAGGCCAGAGGTCCCAGTTGCCCCAACTATTACCGGTGTCTCCATGCTCATCGCTTCGGTACAGACTAGACCGAATGGCTCATACTTCGATGGGACGACCACGAGGTCGCTAGCAGCGTAGTAAAGCAATCGGTCCTTTTCGTTCACGTATTCAAACTTCAGTATCACGTTATTTTGGATGCCCAGACGCTCAACAAGGTGTTTAATCATCTCCTCCTGCTCCCCCTTCCCGATGAGCACTAGCTTGGCATTTGGTACCTCTTTTAAAGTTGCCTGCATTGCATGCACCAGTGTATCCGCACCCTTCGCCCAACTGAGCCTCCCAATGAAGAAAATCAGCGGAGAATCTCCCACCCCTATTTTCTTCCTTAATGCACGGACCTTTTCTTCCGAGAATTTCGCTGGGTCGTACTTTTTGTGATCTACCCCGTTCCACACCACCCGAATTTTCCCCTCTTCGTACCCGATTGATATGAGGTCATCGCGCATCGCATAGCTCACGGTTATTATCGTGTCGGCATTCTTGCCAGCCATCCTCTCCGTGTTCTTTATGGTTGGAGATCCATCGCCAGTTCTTCCATGTTCGGTGGAATGAAAGTGGAGGATGAG
>JAUWXQ010000019.1 GCA_030616305.1 Hadesarchaea archaeon | reverse complement strand
GAGTTTCACCATAGATTGTTCCACCTTCGGCTTGCTGGCACGTAAAAAATTGATTGTTTGCAAAACATTGGACACGCTCGCTCGCCCCATGGACTCAAACGCGATGTACCTGCGCCTCTCTCTCATCCTCTTGACCTTCCCTAATAAATTTCTCGACAAGTCTGATAGCTACATCACGCTTTGCGGGAAATGCTGCCGCCTTCAACTTGAAGTGAATCGCATCCCCGCTATCGGTAAGCACCAACTCCCCACGATAAGCAAACTGCTTGTCGAATCTTAGGTAAAGACAGCAAGAATCATCAACCCTTGTTGGCAAGATGCTGCGGATATTGTCAAGCTCACCGACGCGCAACTTTGCCACCACGCGTTCCCAGAGTTCGCGCATGAGTTTCTTGCGATTGACCCTAGCATCGAAACCTATGATCGGATTGCCGTGGTGTCCTTTCAGTTTCGAGTGCTGAACCTCAACAGCTCCCGGCAACAGTGCCCTTAAAGCTTCCAGCACGCGCTGCTCGTTCTCGGTTGCGTGCGCATGCGTGCTCACGACCGCGCTGCTAAACGGGAACTCCATCGGCTCACTTTTTTCTTCCTCGTGCGCGGACGCTCGGCCTCATACGCTCCGAACCCTTACCTCTCGACAGCAGACCTCTTGTTTGTCTGCCCGCTCGCGTCAAGCCCCGGTACACCCGTCCGCGCTGAGCCTTGCCGACTATCCAACCATAATTGGGATCGTTTCTGATTACCGGGTGATTCGGGTCGAGCATTATGACCTCAAAATATTCTCGAGTTCCGTCAGACCCTAAAGGATACGAGTTGAGAACCTCTAAGTTTGGGTATTTCCGAGCCGCTCGCTCCTCCGCGATAAGCTGGATGCTCTTCTTTGGCACAATCTTCGAAACGCCCATCCGCTTGGGCCTACGACCAAGCGACGGTCTCGCTTTGCGTCGACCACCCTTTCTGACGCGAGCCCTAACCACAACAACACCCTGCTTTGCTTTGTATCCGAGCGTTCGGGCCCTGGTCAGTCTAGTCGGGCGTTCGACACGCACGATGGCTAATCCTCGCCGCCATTCGCGCATCCGACTGCGCATAAGTTCATGAAATATCTTTTCCACTATCACACCATCTGATCTATGCAAGGGTCTCCTTTATCTTCTTCGCGACAATCACCGATGCATCGCGTTGGGCCTCCACCGTTGATGCCCCAATGTGGGGTGTTAGTACTACATTCGGAAGGTTGAGCAGTGGACTATCACGCAGCGGCTCACTCTCATAGACGTCCAAACATGCCCCTGCAATTTTTTTATTCTGTAGTGCTTCAACCAACGCCTTTTCATCGATAATCGCGCCACGAGAAGTATTGATCAGCACCGCTGTAGGTCTCATCAGCTCCAGCTCTCGCTTTCCTATCATGTGTTTGGTTGCTGAAAGTAGTGGCACATGTATGGTAACGTAATCCGATTCCTTCAATAAGGTCTCTATGTCCACGTATTTTCCCTCAGTCCGCTCGGCGAACTCCTGATTCCGAATCACGTCATTCAAAAGCAGGTTCATCTGAAATGCTATTGCCCTGTATCCAACTGTCCGCCCGATTTGGCCTGTACCGATAATTCCAAACGTCTTGCCCCTTAACTCAGTGCCTAAAAGCTCCTTCTTCTCCCATTTGCCCTGCTTGGTACTCGCATCCGCTTGCGGAAAGTGCCTTGCGAAAGAGAGCATATGTCCTAAAACGAGTTCGGCCACGGCAACCGTTGGCGCTTCAGGAGCGTTGAGGACCTTGATCTTACGCGCCTCCGCAGATTTGACGTCGATGTTATCCAGCCCTACCCCTGCCCTGGCGATGACCTTCAATTGTTTGCCAGCGGCGATGACCTCTCCCGTCACCTTCGTCGCGCTCCGCACTACTAAAACATCGCAGTCCTTGACCCGATCAAGCAGCTCGTCTGGCTTTAAACCCGTCGCCACCTCAACATCGGCGAACTCCCTAAGCAATTTCACGCCATCTTCGTGGACCTTGTCCGTAACTAATATCTTTACCAACCCATCACCTTGCCGGAGAAATTACTCCGTACCTACTTGCTTTATACTCCCCATTAATAAATATAAAGAAAAACTTGGTTACGGCACGAAGGTGGTAAAATTTGCCAGAAGCAGAAGTGGAAAAGGAATTAACGCACCCATTCGCGAAGAGAAGTTCAAAATCAAAGGAGCCTGATGAGGAGCTGAGATGGCTTCGTACGTATTCGCAGAAGCACTACGCAAAGGTGCTCAAAGAAATCGATAGGATCATGGGCGACGAGGAGTCGGCCTTATACCTCGCAAGTAGGCATTTGATAAAGGCAGGAGGGAAACTTTTCCGTCCGTCATTCGTCCTATTTGGCTGCGAGGCGGTGGGTGGAGACTCGGAAAAAGCCTTGCCAATTGCTGCTGCGGCCGAACTTGCACATGTGGCCAGTTTGATTCACGATGACATCATAGATAAGGACGATTTGAGGAGGGGGGTCCCTGCCGTACACGTCAAATTTGGCGTGCCGTTAGCGATATTGGCCGGGAACCTGCTCATCTTTAAGGCGTTTCATTCACTGACAAGGGTAGCTGACACGCTAGGAAGCGACAAAGTCGTAAAGCTCCTGGATGTGTACTGCAGAACATCGATAGTTATGGACCAGGGAGAATACATTGACATTGCTCCTTCAGATACCTACAGCACGATGGAGGAGTATTTAGATATGACAGCTAAGAAGACAGGCTGGGCATTTAAGGGCGCGCTTGAGGTGGGGGCTATAGCAGGGGGAGGAACCGAAGAGGAAATCAAGGCACTAAGTGAATACGGACTGTTATTTGGCATGGCCTTTCAGATTCGCGATGACGTGATCGGCACGCTTGGCAAGCCATCCGAAATCGGGAAACCAACAAGCGATATCTTGAGAAGTAGAAAGACATTTATGGTAACTCATGCGCTTCAAGAGGCGGACAGGAGAGATAGGATTAAGTTGTTAAAGATCCTCAAGGAAAAAGCCTCTGGAAAAGCTCAAGAGGTAGTTGACATACTGACGAAGTATGATTCCTTTGGACATGCTGAAGCGAAAATCACAAAGCTGATTGAAAAAGCTAAATCCAATCTCTCGATATTAAAAAACACGCTAGCCAAAAAATTTCTTTTGAAGATAGCTGATCTTCTATCCGAAAGACCGCTAACGATTTTGACGGCACCACATTATCCGTGACTTGAACATGGCCTGTGCAGAGTAGAAGAGCAAGGCTTTCACCGCCCCTTTGTTGAAACTATACGTATGACGTCCCTGTCATTTAGCTCGTGATCCTCGCCGAGTCTCCGATTTGTTCGCGCATCGATCGCATGGAGAAACGACTCGCCCAAATCCGAGTGAATTATGTAAGCGAACTCACGAGCTGTGGTTCCCTTTGGGACCCAAAAAGCGTCCGGGAGCACGTTGCCCTTTTTGTCCGTGAGCTTGGTCTCATCGTCGACTGGGTATACGACAATTAAATTCAAAAGCTCGTAGATTGCCTTGTCCACGGCCTGCTGGACCCCGGTTGAGCCCCATTTTTTTATCAACATAGTAATCTTTTCCAACGCTTTTTTCTGTTGCTCATTTAGAGATTCGGGCTTCAATATAGTGAACTCGCTGTCCCCTGAATTGTAATTCACAAGGCCCTTCTCGGCTGCACGGCGAAGGATGAGCTCTGCCTCAGAACATGTCGGGACAACTATGTATCCACGTTCTTTGGTACGAGCAATATTTGGTTCGGCCTCAGAGACATCCGACTTGTTTGCAGCAATTATTATCGGCTTGCTTGCCTTCCGAAGTTCTGCCACGAACCTGAGCAAGTCGTCGTCCGTCCACTTCTCTGGATCCGACTTATCCACGGCCGCCCGCTTGAACGCTTCCACGACATGGCTATCTTTCACGCCAAGCCCACTCATGCGCTGTGCTATCTCCTTCACCAAATCAAGTTTCTCGTACTTCGCCCTGCGCGCGAAACTCGGCCAGTCCTTTGCGAGTAGGCCGCGAAACCACATGGCAATCTCAACTTCGAGGAAGTCGATGTCTTTGAGCGGGTCGTGAGTCCCTGGGGGACAAGATTTTCCCTCAGCATCGGAGGAGCCTGCAGCGTCGATTATATGAATAAGCGCAGAAGCCATGCGGAGGTTGTCCAGAAAGCGGTTTCCAAGGCCACGTCCAATGTGTGCGCCCTCAACCAGACCAGCGACATCGATTATCCTCACTGGCACATAACGAATCCCATCCACGCACTTCGAGTTCTGTGGGTTGCAGGTCACCTTGAATTCCTGGCATGGACACCTGCTTCGTACGTATGTGACACCAACGTTTGCATCAATCGTGGTAAAGGGGTATCCAGCAACCGGGGCGTTCGCGAGGGTCGCGGCGTTGAAGAACGTGGTCTTGCCCGTGTTAGGCTTGCCAACAAGTCCTAGCTCGAGCATTCTCAACCCATCTCGCCGCGATCGTAACAGCCGGGTTCCTTTCGCTTACCGAAACTTCTGAGCCCATGCTTGGCGAGTTGGGAGCGGAGCTGCTTACCATAACTCGGATCGGTTTTCCCCTTGCTCTCCAGAAAGTCTATTATCTCACGCGCTTGGGCATTATTTTTGCAACGCCGGATAAAATCCACAGCAGTTGGCTCGTAACCCTGTAAGTTGTACGCTGCCTTCTCCGCCTCTTTCACGTCGCTTCGCACAGCTTGAATTTTAATCATTCCGTTCCCGCCCCACTCTTCAATCAAATTTGGATACTTCCTCCGGAATTCTTTACTCTTGTATTTACTCATGCCAAGACCTCTAGGGTTTCCACTTTTTCTTACTCACCACCGGCTCCACGAATACCATAGTGTTAGGCGGGACATCTTTGTAGACGACCGCCCCAGGTCCAACGGCCGAATCGGGGCCTATTTTCACCCCAACATTTATCGTGCAGTTGATGCCGGTCTTGACGTTGTCGGCGATTATTGTGCCCAACTTCCGCCTGCCGCTGCTGACCACCTTCCCTCCTACCTCCATCTTGATGGGTTTCTCATCCAAGCGCAAGTTTGCGATGGTAGTTCCCGCCCCGAGGTTACAGTTGCTGCCTATGACGCTGTCCCCAACGTAGGATAGGTGCCCGATGTTCGTGTGGTCCATGACAATCGAGTTCTTTACCTCCACCGCGTTGCCTATCCTGACATCATCGCCTATGCTTGTACACGGCCTTATGAAACAATTCGGTCCGATATCGCAGCCCCTGCCGATGTAGGTTGGTCCTAGAATGTAAGACCCTGAGCGAATGTGCGAGCCCTCTCCCACATAAACATTGTCTTCCACGCTAGCGCCAACTTCGACCTTACCATGTATCCCACCGCGCTGCCCCCGCAGGAAGTACTCATTTGCCACCAACAGATCCCAAGGTCTGCCGATGTCTGCCCATAAATTGAGATGGGAAGTGTAGACTACTTTGTTTCCGTTAATCAAAATTTGTATGGAAACTGTTAGCTCGTATTCCCCGCGCTTGGAACGCTTCGTGCGCTTAATCGCGTCGAAAATCGCGGGGTCGAAGATATATATACCAGCATTCGCCAGCCTGCTCTTGATTCGCTTGGGCTTCTCGACCACTTCGCTGACTTTCCCCCTTTTCAGAAAAACTATCCCGAACTGCTCGGGCTCATCAACCTCAATCGTCGCCATAATCCCCCCAAAATTCTTGTTCGAACCAAACTCCTCGTGGCGCTTCAGGAGCGCGTTCAGGGATTCTTGGTCAACTAGCGTGTCGCCGTTCATCACGAGGAAGTGTTCTCCACCGACGAAACCCTCTGCCATCGAGACCGCGTTTGCCGTGCCCAGCAGCTCCTTTTGATGTAAATACTCAAGTTTCAAGCCAAGCCTTGAGCCATCGCCATACCGGTCGATTATTTGCTCCTTACCATAACCAACAACTACCGCAATCTCGCCTATGCCCGCATTTTTTAAAAGCATGAACACATGGTCGAGAGCAGGTTTTCCCGCTACTGGCAACAGAAATTTCGGCTTTGTGAAGGTAAGCGGGCGCATACGGGTGCCAAGACCTGCTGCAAGGACGACCGCTTTCATTGTCAACCTCACTAATAATTTAGGGCGAGACTAATAAAAACATGAAGATTCGTTGTTTTTCAACTCATGGACATGCCGCAAGCATGAGTTTCAAAATGGAGGGTTAGCTCCACATTACCCTTTTTAAAACACCCACGGCTTTTTCCGTTATCTCCCGCGCACGCGCCGAGTTCTTACCCTCTGCGGTAACCCGGATGTAAGGCTCCGTCCCTGAAGGTCTAACAAGCACCCAACCATCCTTGAACTCGAGTCTGATACCATCAACCCTCAACACTTTGGCAACATCTGGAAACTCCTTCAACCTAGCTTCGAATTTCTTCATTGTTCCGGCCTTTCGCTCGTTCGGGCATGCCACTTTTTCCCTTACCGTCGGATACTCAGGCAACGCGTCGAGCAACTCGGACAATTTTTTACCGCTTGAACCTAGTAACTCCAAAATTTTGACCGCTCCGAGGGGCCCATCCGGCACAAGGTGGACGTCTGGGAAGATCCATGCACCGCTGGGCTCCCCACCGAATACTGCGCGATGCTTTTTGATCGCTGCGGCCACGCTCACGTCGCCTACACGCGTTCGCACGACCTTGCCCCTGCGCTTCCTAACGCAATCATCAATAACACTGGATGCATCCACTGTAGTCACGACGATGCCTCTCCCTCGACCAACCTGATGGGCTGCCATAAGTGCGAGCAGTTTATCCGCCTGCGCGACCCTACCCTGCTCATCGACAGCAACAACCCTATCCGCGTCGCCATCGTGCGCGATGCCGAGATCTGCACCAACTGACTTCACAACGCTGCAGAGTTCTCTCAAATTCTCAGGGGAGGGTTCGAGCCCACGGCCCGGGAAGAAGCCGTCGGGATGCGAGTTCAGCGTGGTCACCTTGCAGCCGAGCTTCCGAAGCAGGCGGGGTGATATAAGCGACCCTGCTCCATTGCCACAGTCAATCACGACCTTGTACTCCCGCTTGAGCCTGACCGCCGCCGCGATTTCGTCGATGTAACTCTTCAGAACTTCGACCGTTCCTACCTCACCTATCCGGTCCCAACTCACGCGCTTCACCTGCTTACTGAAATAGATTCTCTCAATTTTATCCTCAAGCTGAGGGGTGTAGGCCAAGCCACTCGAATCCCAAAACTTGATCCCATTGTATTCTGGGGGGTTGTGTGATGCCGTAATCATCAAGCCGGCTTCGGCCCCCAATCGTCTCACCGCGAAACCTACAACCGGTGTGGGGGCGATGCCCAAGCGCTTTACGTCGCAGCCCCCGGAGAGCAGGCCGGATATCAGGCAACTCTCGAGCATGTCGCTGGAAGTGCGCGGATCCTTGCCCACAACGACGCTTCCGGAGTTGCCGAGGTGGGTCGCCAGCGCCAATCCCAAGTCCATCATCAGCTCAGGGGTAATCTGCTCTCCCACCACGCCACGGACACCTGAAGTGCCGAACAATTTCCCCATGAAAGCCACCGGCTAAGCGGGTCCGCTAAGCACCTTGCTCTTGTAGACCTCTACTCGGTGAATCGGGCAGTAGCGCTTCGCCTCCTTGTAAATATCGGAGGAAAGCTTCCCAAGCACCATTTCCTGCACAAACTGGTCGAAAGTTCGCTCCCCGGCCCGGGCCTCAACCACCTTTCGCATTTCCCCCCGGATAATCTCGAGTTTAGAACTCTGGATTCGCTTCACAGTCGTCACCATCGAGCTCAATCGCAACCTGTAGCCGTCCTGGGTAGTCACGGTCGCGATATCATCCACCTTCCCTACCCTGCGCCTAACTTGGCTCCGGATGTAGTCCCTCGCCATCTCGTGCCCCACGAAAGCCGTCATCGTCTTTGTTCCCTCGACGCTCTTCAATTGGAAGTAGAGCTTAATATGCGACTTCGAGAAATCATCGATAAGATCCCCCAAAGTTGTCTCGAAGACCCGCCCAATGAGTTGTTGAGGGTCGAGTGCCAAGGTCTCTCCTATCTTAGCCGCCCCGAACATCGGCGGGGCTATTATCTCATGCCATTCTTTCTCTCGCCACGACTTTTTTATCACTCGTTTTTTCTCTTCTGCCATTATTCTCTCACCTTAGATACGGACGGCAAAGAGCCGACTCGCTTTCTGATAAGCTCCGGCCAACGCGATGGCTCGAAGCCGTGCTGGGCAAGGAAGCCCACCATCCAGCGACTGGTTCCGAAGCCACAGCAGCCCGTCCAGACCTCTCTATTCCTAACCTCCTTTATCTTAAAGCTCTTCACGAACTTCGCCTGATGTACGTTGTAGGAACCAAGCTCAAGCCAGCCCTCCTTGTAGGGAAGCGTCACCTCTATGTCGTAAGTCGCCACCTTGCGGCTATCGCTGATGTCGCCCTCTACACTTCCTTCACGCATGTAGAAGGGAGTAGCGACCGATAGCTGCCATTCGAGCCCGAGGTCTTCCAGTACTTGAATGCTTCGGTTCACAACCTCATCTCTAATTGAAACTGTATCGTCTGGCGCCCCCATGAACACTAACTCTATGCGCCTGAACTCTTGAGTGCGGACAAGCCCCTCGACTCCCCCTCCTTCCCACCGGTAGGTCCACCCACTACGGTCGAACTGCTTTACAGGTAGGTTCTCTACTCGGACACGGCTGAGTGCGAAGATCTCGTAGAAGGGCTCGCACTGCGCGGGGGCAAGTACGTAGGCCGGCTCTTTAAGGATTTCCCCAAGCTCTCGAACGGGAATACGCTTAGTCAACTTGAGCTTTTGCTTGAAGCTCGAGAACGCATCGGGGTCCCTTGGGGGTGGAGAGACGTAGTACATGCCCTCAGGCACCCCATCCAAGTAGCCAGGCATCCGCTGCATTACCTCTAGGGGGATTAGCTTTGGAAACATGACCTCTTCGAACCCGAGTGAGCGCGCAACCCTCTCGATGATGATGTCTTCGATTGCTCGAAGCAGCTTGGTGTACGGCTCCGTGTATATCCACTGCCCCCGCGCCGGGAACTCTATCACCCAGCCCAACCGCTTCGCGACTTCGAATGGGTCCTCTCTGAAAGGGTGATCCAGCTTTGGTCCTCGCCTGACCACTTTGGGCTCTGCCACCCTCGCGGGTACGTGAGCAAAAGCCTCCTCAACCATGGAGATGAGTCTATCGACTACCCTCCCCCTGAGGTCCGCCTCGGTGAGATTTTTTAGTGAAATTTCGACGCCAGCTTTGCCGATCTTCACATCATACGGTAAGCGTTCGAGCTCAGCCTTTGCGTGCTCTGGCACCTCGGTGGATGGCAGAACAACCCTGTACTCGCTAGCAGTCATCCCACGCAGGCCGAGCTTATGCTTTTTCCCGAGTTCTGCACCGAGGAGTTTCGCGAGTCTTAGCAGAGCATCGTGGGCACGAACATAGCGACCTGACTCAAGCTCGATCTCTAAGTCCCTCCCCGTCACGCGCCATCTTACCACTCTGGCCGCCTCAGCCTCCTTATCTTTAGGTGCACCCTTGCAGAGTAACGGCTTGGCCTTTTCCATGATGGATTCTATATCTGTCTCTACCTGCTTGAGTTCGCTGCTGAATGTTAGCTTAGCTTTGAGTTCAAACCTCAACCTATCGCCAAAACCCCATAACTCACCGCATATGAAAAGCTTGCTCCTATAGCATGCTTTCGGCTGTGAGCATGCACGCAAGTAGGTCATCGAGCGTCGCCAATAGAGTTTCAGCTCTTCCATCTAGCCTGACCACGCTTACCACTCGTCGGCCCTTTGGTACCGTTGATATCTCCAAGCCATTGGGAACTTGGAAGTTGTCGGGGGTGAGTGCAGTTGCTACGGCCTTGGCCGCTCGCTCGTCGCCGTACACACAGACAACTTCGGCGCGCATTATCATGAATGTTCCTCAGGAGTGTCTGGATTACCACCTGTCTCGGAGAACGCTTGGAGAAGTTTGTCTATGAGTTCATTCATCCGCTCTTGAGGTATCCTTGCCGCCGCAGCCACATCATGACCACTCCCACGGCCTCCGACCTTCGCTGCTGCTTTTGACAAGGCCCGCCCGACATCTATCCCTTGCGTCGCTAATCCCAAGGTGCCCCTAGCAGAGATTTTGATTATGCCGTTGCCTTCGTCCACCATGCCAAACACCGGTCGGTCGGTTGGAATGAGACCAGACTCAATACCCAGCGACAGGGCCTCCCCCATCATTCTTGGAGCAACAGCATCACCGCAGTATATGTATCTGAAGTTCGGCTCAAGCCTGAAGGAAGTCAGATTTTTTACTAACCAGTCCAGTACCTTGAGCATTTGCTCATGGTAGCTGCTCATGAGCGCGAGCGCATCCGCCTGTGTCGTCCCGTCACCAACCGCCACGGCGAACCCCATCTCCGGCCTTCCGAGGTTGCCACATGCGTCCAGCATTGTCGCATACTCTCTCAGGTCACGGGGGCCGACCAAATCATCCGTCGTCGCCGTGTAAATCCTCCCCCAAAGCGTGTGACAGAACTCCTCGTTGGTCGCAAGAGGCCCTACGCGGGCGAATATCGCGTCCGCCAGCCTTCGCTCGACCTCCAACCCAAGGTCACAGAGCACGCTTGAATGAGATATGCCGAGGGTGTCGATGAGGGATCTGCATGCACCCAAGTTACCTGAGAGTCCCACGATGTATGGTCTGGTCGACAACCTCAGGCACTCCACGACCGGGTTCAGGGTGCGCCCAATAAGCCTCAGCCCCTCGCCTTGGTAAAGGAGCCCGAGCTCCACCGCCCGCTTCACCAAGCTTTCGTTGACACCGGTGAACCCAGACGAGAACTCTTGACGGTCCCCGATTGCCCCTACGACCGCGAGCCCCGCCAGCGATCTGAAACGCAAATCAATCTGTTCGATCACCGAATAGACCGCACCGCTCGCGCTCACATCCCTTCCACCGTTGAGCCCACAAGTATGGGGGTTGAGGTAGGCAAGGTTGGGATGTTCCAAAAAGGAACCGGGATGGTGGTCTATCAATACGACATCTGCATGTTTGGCTAGGATGAACTTGTGAATGACATCCATCTGGCCGCTTCCTTGGTCGATGAAGACAAACATGTCGTAATCTTCCTTCGATAACTCCGCGACCTCGTCTGGTCCCACTGGGGGGGTGAACCGGACGACGAACGGAACGTTGTAAGAGTAAAAACATCTCGCGAGAATCGCCGCGGCAGCCATCCCGTCGGCGTCCATGTGAGAAATTATCTTGATACGGGTGTTGCCATCAAGCTTAGGCTTCAGAAATGCTGCTACTTCCTCCGCCGCCCGTTGGAATCTTCGAATTTCCGCACGCCCCACGTTGAAACCTCCCTAACTATATTTTAGGGAAGTAGATAACCGCATTGATTATAACTTCTATCATCTATCCACGCACTAACAACGCCGCCCGCTCACGATCGTAACGCCAGTCCGCTGGTAAAATGCCTTCTCGCTTGTAGTAACTTGCCAGCTTGTTGATCCTAGCCTCTGTCATCTCGAGCGAGCGCTTGGTTCCGAGATCCCTTGGGTTGCGCCCTAAGTGATCGTATAACTTCACCGCGCGGAGGATAACCCCCTTCAAGTCTTCGGGAAGCTCGGCCTTGACACCATGAGCATCGAGAATTTGCTTCACGCGCTTGCCCGTCGCCTCCTTGACGCTCGGCACCGCATACTGGTCCCGTAGAAGCAGGCCTATCTTGCTGGGAGGTACACCTTCCTTGCCTAGCTTCACCACAAGGTCCTCAACTTCGCCTGCCGACAGTTCGCTTAACATCGAACCTGTACGTGCTTCTTGCTCGCTCGCCATTCCCTATCCCTCAGACTTTCTCCTTTTGTTTGTACCACCTGAAAAACGTTTCTAACGCTCGGGCACGGTGAGAGAGACGGTTCTTCTCGCTCGTCGACATCTCGGCGAAGGTCCGCCCGTCGCCCTCTTTTGGTGAAAAAATAGGATCAAATCCAAAACCCTGCGTGCCCTTAACCTCACGCATGATGTTTCCCTCAACTTTTCCTGTGAAGGCTTCTGGCTTCTGCCCCGGTTCACAGTATCCAACGGCCGACCTGAACTCTGCCCTTTGATCGCTTTCACCCGCCATCAGTTTGAGGATGCCTTCGTTTCCCAAGGTGCGAAAGACGAAGTTTGAGTATGGGCCAGGGAAACCTTGGAGTGCCCGGACAAATAGCCCCGCATCCTCCGCAAAGCACGGGGCCTTCAGCAGGGCGCACGCCTGTTGGACGCCGGGCCGTATCACATCTTCCAGCTCGTCGGCTTGGATTTCGATGTATGGTGTGTCGCGATGCTCAAGCGTGATACCGCGCCGTGCTGCGATCTCTCTCGCTTCCTCAAACTTGTGACGATTTGTTGTGACGAAAATCAGTGTCATACTCGCCCCTCCTTTTGTACGTAACGTCCCCTCCGTTCGATTTCCTCGACGCGTTTGATCACTTCCCCCGCCCCTCTGCCAAACTCCTGTTGATACCCAGATAAAACAGCACGGTAGGCATCTTCGGTTATCCTGAAGTGGATGCTCTGCAGGGCGCGTCTGAGGAGGTGTAGGTCGACGCCGCGGGCCTCAAGCGATGGATTATACTCCCCCAGCCCGAAGTCCACAAAGTAGACTTTGCCCTCCCGTGTAAGAATCATGTTGGAAGTAGTTAGGTCGCCGTGCACGATGCCCGCGTGATGCAGGCAGGCGACCTGACGACCGATGAGCCTACAAAGATTCCGTCTCGCTTTTGGTCCCATTTTCTCCAACACAAGCTTGACCTGTTGCCCCTCGATGAACTCCATCACAATCCGCATGCCCACACAGTCGACTTCGTAGACGAGCGGTGTCGGCACCCCTGCTCGTTTGGCATCCGAAAAAAGTTTTGCCTCGAGTGTCGTCCTCGACTCCCGTAGCTGTTTGTCAATCTGGGGGTTGCGATAGCGCTTGGAGATACGATGTTTGACCACGACCTTGCTCTCACCCGCGTGATGGAGAACCCGCGCAAACTGTTCAAGATAAAGGTTAGCCTCAGCGCCTTTTTTCATCAACATTTAACGATTCCTCCAAGGGATATCAACTTGATCTGTGCGCCACCGCTGCATTACCCCCGTGTCCTTAAGCTTTTGCCTGACCCCGTGCCTGTATGCCAGAACACCTGTCCAACCTATCATGGCACCATTATCCGCGCAAAGCTCCATCGGTGGCACAAAAAATTTTGCGTGGTGCTCTCTCGCCATGAGCTTAAGCATCTCTCTTAATCTCTTATTTGCAGCGACCCCGCCAGTCAACATGACCTCGCGCTTTTCGGTGTGCGCGACGGCCCGCTCAGTCACCTCTATCAATGCCGCGAAAGCTGTCTCTTGGAGGCTGAAGCAGAGATCACGTAAATTAGAACCAGCACGGTGCTTGCGGACAGCTTCGGTCATCAACCCTGAGAATGACAAATCCATCCCTTTGACCACGTATGGCAGCGGGATGTAGTGCTTGCCCTCGCGCGCAAGCCGCTCGACGTTAGGTCCGCCGGGATGGGGGATACCAACCTCCCGAGCGAACACATCTAGGCAATTGCCCACCGGGATGTCGAGCGTTTCGCCAAAGACACGGTATCGGCCAGCATCAAATGCTATAACCTGTGTGTTCCCCCCGCTGACGTAGAGAGTCACCGGATCTTTAGCACCCTCCGTCAAACGACCAATTTCGACATGGGCTATGCAGTGATTGACGGAAACGATAGGAACATCGAGCCAGCTCGCCAATGCTCTTGCTGCCGTTGCTGCAGTACGCAAACACGGGCCAAGGCCTGGTCCTCTGGAAAACGCCACGAGGTCTACATCATCAATATCAATTTTAGCTGCCTTCAACGCCTCATTTAGGACCAGCCGCGCGTTCGCTGCATGAAACCGAGCAGCCTCCCGAGGATGTATGCCCCCATGTTCTGGGATGTATGTTCTTGATGCATTTGCTAGGATTTTTCCTCTCGAGTTTACTATTCCGATGCCACACGTGTGGGCCGTGCCCTCTATTCCCAAACATAACATTTCAGAACCTCATACAATTTTCACGTTGATCTTTATAGGAGTTGATTCAATGGTTATCGCTAACCCACTAGAAAGGGCTATTCAAGGCTTTATTATCCTCACCATGGCCAAAAGGAGGATGACCCCAAGCAACATTTTTAGGAAGGTTTCGCCCGCGACAAGAACTAACGAAGCACCCACATACGCGCCAATTACCGATGGTATCCCCATTGCAACACACGTGTAAATCACGTCCCTGCTTACGTGGCCCATCCTTCTATGCTTGAGTGCTCCGGCGGCGACCGCTGGGATGGACACCGCTAGGCTTGTAGTTCCTGCAAACTTGATTGACTGACCGAAAAGGTACATTAAAGGAGGGATGCGTAGTTCACCGCCTGCAACACCAAGCGAGCCGCACACGATACCAATCAACAAACCGAGCACCGCGCCGAACGCCAGCATCTCAATCGAACATCCAGCCATGAGTCCGCCCGCTGGCTCTAGCACGAGCGCGCCATGGATCATTTTCAGCCCTAGTACGGTGAGAAGGACACCAACCGCGTACTTGAGATACTTCTCTTTTACTTTACCAGCGAGCGCAGCGCCCCAATATGCCCCAAAAATTGATCCGATGCTCATCGCGATGATTAAGCTTATGCTCCCTGGATCAAACACTCCTGCTAACAAGCGCGTCGTAAGTCCAACCGTGACCGTTAAAATCCCTATTATGAGATTTGCCGCCGCGGCTATCGCTACCGAAAACCCAAGCAGGCAAATCAATACCGGTAACCTGAACTCGCCTCCGCCTACTCCAAGCAATCCTGCGACGAGACCTATGAAGAGGCCAAAAAAAGATGCTATGAAAAGTTTTCTACCCATCGTGGCTTTGTAGAAACTTTTGGCTCCAAGGTCTTTTCTCGTCGACATCATCTTATCAGATAAATTACCTAAAACATGTGTCTAAAAACCTCTTTAGATTAGCTCTAGGCGTTTGACATCAGTAACTTCCACACTCTTTTTTAGCGTGAAACTGAACAATTAACGGCGAACCAATGTTCTTCAAACGTATTTTCAAAAAGCCTCCACCTCCGGAACCCGTGATAGAGAAGTTAGGTCTAGAGGCTCTCAACGAGCGAGTAAATAACCTCGGGAAAGAAAAGCTTGAAACTGCTAAGCCCACTTTTAACGCCCTGATTGATGAAACTGCCAAAGTGCGTGAAATGCTTCTAGACGACCTAAAAAGGCTCGCTGAGGCCAAACCAGCTGGGGACGTTTACCCGGGGCTGCTGAAAACCAGCGCTGAAGCCAAGAAATTGCTCATCGAAAAGATTGCCCGTGCACTAGTAAACATCGAGCGTCGCCCCGAACTCTCAACAGGTGCCCTCGAGACTTTTGACGGGAGGTTAACGAAGGCCACTAACCTCACCACCGACGCCATGGTCATCCATGGACGCTATGTGCGAACCACCTTCGGGCTAGAATTTGTTGCAGTCGAGTCGAGTCTACGAAGATTGCATGAGCTAACCAAACAAATACATACGGCCATTGAGGGGATCCTCAGTAATATCCGGGCACTTGGCTCGTTATCATCCGAAATAAATTCCCAAATGGAGCTGATTTCATCCGTCCAAAAAATTCAAGATGACATCAAATCGCTAGAGAGCCTGTTTAAGGAAACTGAAGGAAGAGTGAAAAATGAGAAGGGGCAGTTAAAGCAGCTCACGTCCAGCGAGGAGTTCAAACGTGCTGTCGATGCAAGGCAGGAGCTCAAGCAAACCGAGCTGAAGACGAATCGTGTGGAAGGAGAGGTGATAAGTGCTTTTTCCGACATCAGCAGACCCCTCAGGAAGCTCGGGAAACTCATCTCATCCGGTAGACACCAAATGGACCGAGAAAAAGTAAAAACACTCGAACTTTGTATCAACAACCCACGTGAAATCATTTCTCCCGATAAAAAAATCTCGGTCGCTGAGGAGTTACTGCGGGAAACCGCAAAGCTCATAGATGAAGGCAAGATTGAACTGGATGAGCGCGAGAGGAGAAAAAAACTCGAAAGGGTCCGGAAACTTGCCGCGAGGTTAAAGGAGTTCAAACGACGCCTCGAACTCTTAAACCAGCGACTGGAAATTCAGCGGCGGACTTTAGAGCACCCCATCCAAAAACAAATATCTGAACTCGAACAATCCATTGCTCAACACGAATCCGATTTAAATCATGTTAAAATATCAATTGAGGAGCTCGACCGAAAACACAAATTAACCGAGAAAGAGATCGAGGACAAACGAGTAAAACTTGAAAAACTCGCAAGTGAAATCCTAGGCACCAAGGTCGAGCTCACTTTTTGAAATCGGTATAACCGCACTTGCCACATGCCAAACGATTTTCGTGTTCTGCCATAAAGATCCCGGGGCCGCACCGCGGGCAATAGGAACGCAGGCGCTTTAGTTCCTTGCCCTCTAGCTTGTAGAGCTTGGATTTCGCGGCTTTAGTTTCCTTCGCCACCCTTACTCCCCTCCTTCGGCTTTTCCTTCACTTCCCCTTCTTTTGCCTTTTCCTCAGTTTTGACCTCTTTCTTTGGCTCAACTTTTTCGAGTTTAGCCTCTGGTTTTTCCTTTGGTTTGATTTCTTTCGGCGGCTTCTCGGCTTTTTCTGCCTTCGGTTTTTCCTCCGGGGGCTTCTCTGGTTTCGCCTCCTTGAGCATGCCACGCTTAAGCAGGTATTTGGGCTCGATCTCCTCAAGCTGTTCCCGTGAGCTGTAGGTACGAGCGATGCCGGATGCAACCTGACGGCCGTGGGTGCTGGCGAGTTTGTCTATAACGAGCAGCTCCTCCGCCATGCCGAGCAGCGCTGCTAACTGGGCGTGGACCTCAAGGCGCTTCGGTGTCGGGGCGCCTGCGTGGTCCACCTTGAACTTTATCTCGGCGCGTTTGAGCATCGGATTTTCCACTTTCTCAACTACTTCAACTTTCATCTCCATCTCCATCCAAGACAGACGCGACCCTAACTTTCATCTGTTGGCTTAAATTCCTTTAGAAGGTCTGTGAACTCTCGGCGTTTTGATTCGGTGACCTTGATGAGCACCACTCCCTCGCCCGGCTGTCCGTATACAACCACAGAACCTTGGGGAGCTGAGAGAACGGCGGGAATCGTGGCAAGATCCTCTTCCCCCTCGACGATTATCTTCAGGGGCGGCTTTGCCTCATCAAGAGCCTTGCGCATTTCAGGCGTTAGCGCACCAGCTGGGTTCTTCACGTGGATGGTATTTACATCGAGTGAATCTATTCGTGCCCTTAGACTTTCGGAGACTGGTTCCCTAACCACGAGAAAATCTACCACTGCCACGTCTGGCCTGACTCCTGCTGCGATAAACCTGGCGGTCACAACGTCGCCAACGGTTATCAAC
>JAUWXQ010000033.1 GCA_030616305.1 Hadesarchaea archaeon | reverse complement strand
GAGATCGTTGGGCGGATGATGACCTCCGAGGTGACGATAGTCGTCTGGATAACACCTCGCGGAGCGTGGGGCTTTTCCGCTGGCACCTTCATCCTCGTGGCGTCAAACGTTGCGGTGATGGACAACGCCACGGCCATCGGTGCCGCACAGCCCAGACCCGAAGACCCGAAGGTGACCGCAGCGATGGCGGAGTGGATCGGGTCGATAGCTAAGGACCGGGGGCGCCCTGAAAACACTGCAAAGCTCTTCGTGACTGAGAGTATAACGATGGACCCGGAGAACGCCCTCGCTGAAAATATCATCGAACTCCGCGCCACTAGCATTGACCAAATTTTGGATTACATCGGGATGTCGGGTGCGAGAAGAGAGCCGATAGACATGGGCATATTCGAAAAAATACTGAGGGCACTGAGCAACCCCGATGTGGCGTCCATATTGTTAATACTGGGCTCCCTCGGCCTGCTCTTCGAAATTACGACCCCGGGGATAGGAGTCCCGGGAGTGGCTGGGATGATATGTTTGCTGCTCGCTTTTTGGGGCCTGGGGATGTTCCAGATAAACTACGTTGGGATCGCACTCGTCCTACTGGGTATCGCACTAATCGCGACGGAAATCTTCACGCCTGGTTTTGGTGTTTTTGGGGTCGGCGGCGGGGTGGCCCTCATCTTGGGGTTCATGATGGTGGGAGTTCACAGGGAGCCGTGGATCGAGGTTTCCGGTGATTTGGTCAAGGGAGTAGCCATAGCCCTGCTTATCGCCTTCGCTGTTTTCATCCTGCTGATCAGACGCACCGTGAAGAAACCACCCGCCGTGGGTAAGGAAACACTCATCGATCAAGTCGGGGTCGTTATAACTAGCCTCGCCCCCAAAGGGCTGATAAAGCTGAAAGGCGAGCTCTGGACGGCCACCTCAAAAGAGCACATAGAAAAGGGAGAACAAGTCGTCGTCAAGGATGTAAAAGGGATAATGCTCGTTGTCCAAAAACGCAAAAGGCAGAAAAAGAAGTGATTTATTTTCCCTTTGCTTTTCGAAGTGCGGACGTTAGGCCAGCGACTTCTCCGAGCTGGGTGCCTAGCTGAGTCGGGCTGACTACTATCAAGTTCTTCTCCCGCGCTATCTCGGTCAGCGTCTGGAGCTCTCGGAGCCTTATCGCGGATGGGTTCTCTTGGTATAGCTTGGCTGCCTCTGCCATCTTTTCCGCCGCCTCAGACTCACCTTGGGCCATGATTACCCTCGACCGTCGTTCTCGCTCCGCTTCCGCCTGCTTTGCTACGGCGCGGAGCATCTCGTCAGGAAGGCTCACGTCCCTTACCGTTACCGCGCTGACCTTTATTCCCCAAGCGTCTGTGGCTTCATCAATAATCTTTTGAAGCTTTGTGTTCAACTCATCACGTTTTGTTAATAACTCGTCAAGCTCCGATTGTCCGAGTATATCGCGTAACGTGGTTTGGGCGAGTAAGCTCGTGGCAATGATGTAGTGCTCGACCTTCATGATGGCATCACTTGGTTTTACTACCCGCATGTAGACGACGGCATCAACGCTGACACTCACGTTATCCTTGGTGATCACCATCTGTTTTGGCACATCGAGCGTTATCGTGCGTAGGTCGACTTTAACGAGCTTTTCTAGCCCAGGGACGATCAGAAATATCCCTGGCCCCTTGATGCCGACAAACCTGCCCAACCTGAATTTCACGGCTCGTTCGTACTCGCGGAGGATTTTTATCGCAGCCGGTAGGATGAGGACGACTGAAGCGACTATGAAAATCAGTGCGTATTCCAACAGTCCCAAATCCATGAGGTTCACTAAACATATTTTCCACCCTAGTTCTTAAATCTACCTTGAGTATGATGTCGCGCTTGCCACGAATTCTGAATGGAGCCGCCGCCGAGACTCGAACTCGGGACCTCGTCCTTACCAAGGACGCGCTCTACCAACTGAGCTACAGCGGCTCGCTTGAAACTATCCTTCGAATTCTAAAAGGTTTCCCGAGATACTCCTTTATTATCTCACATCATAGAAATGCTGGGAAAAGGATGAAAATTGGAATCATCGGCGCTGGCAACCTTGGATCCTCATTAGTGCGCGGACTTCTGAAGTCCGGCGCGCTCAAGGCCAACGAGCTCATCGTTGGTGACATTGATGAGAGAAAACTGAAGGAACTGGGGAAGCTCGGAATCAAGACGACGACCGACAACAAGCGACTGGTAAAGAGTTGCGACGCTGCCTTCATCGCCGTCAAACCCGACATCGTTGAGTCCGTGCTCAAGGAGGTCGAGGAAGTTTCTAAGAACATGCTCTTCGTCTCGATGGCAGCTGGAGTTTCGACAAAGTTCATCGAGGAGCGCACAAAAGCCCGAGTGGTGAGGATCATGCCCAACATCTGCGGGGCGGTAGCGGAGATGGCGTCCTGCTTCTCGCTCGGCAAAAGGGGCACTCCTGAAGACGGGGAGTTGGTCGAGCGGTTGTTGGGCAGCGCGGGGACAACTTTCAAAGTCGATGAAGAACTGATGGATGCGGTCACGGGGCTAAGCGGGAGCGGCCCGGCATACTTTTACCTCTTCATCAAAGCCATGCAAGAGGTGGGGGTGGAGCTCGGCCTCTCGAGCGAAGTAGCGCTGAAGCTCGCCGCGCAAACGGCCAAGGGTGCGGGGGAAATGGTGTTGAGGACGGGAAGTCCTGATGATTTGATAAAGCAAGTTTGTACCCCGAAGGGAACGACGATTGAGGGCATTAAGGTGCTCGAGAACAAGAAAGCGGCTGAAGCGATCAAGGAAGCTGTGAAAGCTGCCGCCAAGCGGGCCAAGGAGTTATCCCGATAAAATCTCTTCTTTGGTAATCGGCCCTTCCCTCAAAACTTCAAAAGGTTCCTTGGTCAAATCCACAACCGTTGAGGGTACTCCGAGCTTGCATTTACCAGCATCGAGTGCCAAATCGACGCTTTTTCCAATTTGATCCAACGCCTCCCTCACGGTGGTTGGTGCTGGTTTGCCAGTGATGTTAGCGGAAGTTGAGGTAATTGGGCCACCGACGAAATCCAGCAGTTTTAACGCAACCGGGTGATCAGGAACCCTTACCCCGACCTTCCCAGTTCCTGCTGTGAGAAGTTTTGATATTGATGGCTTTGCCTCCAAAATTACCGTGAGTGGCCCAGGCAGGAACTTTTTGAATATCACCTCGGCTTTGGGTGTCAATTGCGTGAATTGACGTGCCATCTCTAGCGAGTTGACCGCTACCGAGATCGGGTCCTCTATGGGTCTGACTTTTGCCGTGAAAACTTTAGCAACAGCTTCATCTGAACAAGCGTCCGTCCCCAAACCGTACACTGTTTCGGTTGGGTAAACGACCAATCCTCCGGCTCTAATCGTGGCTGCTGCTTCTGCTATCGCCTTGAGGCTTGGTGCTCCTTGGCCTACTTCCAAAATTTTTACCATTGGTTCACCTTGGTGGTGCGGGGGAAGAGATTCGAACTCTCGAAAGCCCTATGGCTACAGGATCTTAAGTCCTGCCCTTTTGACCTGGCTCAGGCACCCCCGCCCAATACGCTCTCCATCCAAAAGCAATAAAGCTAGCGGCTTTTTTTGTGGGCCTTGCGGTAGACCGCGCGGTATTTCTTCTTCCTGTGCTTTTTTTCAAGTTTGCGCTCGAGCTCCTCTTCCAACCCCATATGGTCACCTGGTGCCCCCGGCGGGATTTGAACCCGCGTCGCAGGCTTTCTCCACAGGACTCGAGAGGCCTGTATGATTTGCCTCTAATTGGTTTCCCCAATCAGATTTGACCGGTCTACACTACAGGGGCACCATCTCCACTATCTGTAGCTTTGATAAAAGATTTGGTGGCGGGCCCGGAGGGATTCGAACCCTCGATCTACAGCTTAGGACGCTGCCGCCCTATCCTGGCTAGGCCACGGGCCCACACTAAATTTCTCGCAAAGGTTTATGAGTTGCCCTACTCCGTTACGCGTACGAAACTATTTGCGGATAGCGCCCTCTGCCGCCGAGCTTACGACGCGCGAGTAAAGAGCCAAGTACCCCCGTTTCACCCGCGGGCTTGGGGGTTTGAACTTCGCTAATCTTTCCTTGAGTTCTGACTTTGGAATCATCAAGTCCAGCGTTCTGTGCCTTATGTCGAGCAATATTTTGTCCCCTTCACGGACCACAGCAATCGGTCCTCCCTCCGCAGCTTCGGGCGACACATGACCAACGCAGGCACCACGAGTCCCACCTGAGAAACGCCCGTCGGTTATCAGAGCCACCGATTCGATAAGACCCATCCCGGCTATCGCCGCTGTCGATGCCAGCATCTCGCGCATACCAGGGCCTCCTTTTGGCCCCTCGTACCGAATCACGACAACATCGCCTGGTTTGATTCTCTTCCCGAGTATCGCTTTCACCGCGTCCTCCTCCCGCTCGAATATACGGGCCGGCCCTTGGTGGTGCAGCATCTTTGGCCTCACCCCAGCGTACTTGACGACCGCGCCCTTAGGAGCGAGGTTGCCGTAGAGGATAGCTATCCCTCCTTCGCGATGATAAGGCCTTTTCAGCTGTCTGATCACGTTAGGCCTAGGCGCCTTCACGAATTTCAGGTTGCCCTGGACGCGACGCCCTGTGGCCGTAATGGGACTTCCGCGGACGAGGTTCCCTAGCCGCTTCATTACTGCAGGCACCCCCCCGGCCCGTTCGAGGTCCAACATCATGTGGGGGCCCTCAGGGCGCATGCTGCAAAGGTGGGGAGTTCGGCGGCTCAAGCGGTCGAACGTGTCCAGACTGAGTTTGATTCCTGCCTCGTAAGCTATTGCGGGAAGGTGGAGCACGGTGTTGGTCGAACCGCCCAGGGCCATGTCGACGATGACCGCGTTCTCGAATGCCGCGCGCGTCATGATCTTTCGGGGCGTTATCCCCTGGCGCAAGAGCTTCAGTACCTGTGAGCCGCTCTGCTTCGCGAGCCTGTGCTTTTTCGTGTCTACGGCATGAGCGGTTGCCATCCCAGGCAATGAAATCCCCAGCGCCTCGCACATACAAGCCATCGTGTTCGCGGTGAACATCCCGGCGCAGGAACCACAACCTGGGCAAGATCGAGCTTCAATCTCCCGCGCTTCCCGCTCGGTCATCTTGCCTGCCTTGACCGCCCCTACCGCCTCGAACGCGCTTATCACGTCCAAACGTTGCCCCTTCCACTCACCCGGCATCATCGGACCGCCCGTGACCATTATGGCCGGAATGTTGACCCGCGCCATGGCCATCAGCATGCCGGGGACGATCTTGTCGCAGCTGGCTAGGCCAACTACCGCATCAAAGCGATGAGCCTCAAGCATCAGCTCCACACTGTCGGCTACCACCTCGCGTGACGGAAGCGAGAAGCACATGCCGGGGGTGCCCATCGCTATCCCATCGCAGATCCCAATGGTGTTGAACTCGAAGGGGGTGCCACCTGCTGCTCGGATCCCTACCGTCACATCTTTTGCAAGTTCGTTTAGGTGCAGGTGTCCAGGCACGATATTGTTGTAGGAGTTAGCGATGGCGATGAAAGGTCGTTCAATGTCTGCATCCGTGAGACCGTCGGCTTTCAAAAGAGCGCGCCTAGGGAGGCTCTCAAGACCAGCGACGACCTCCCGGCTACGAAGCTTCATCGGTCCTGCCTCCGGGAAAGCTTCCGCTGCAAGATATATCTAATTTGCGATTGATGAAACAATCACTTTTCTATGCCTGCCCACTTCCGCAAATCGCGCCCGACCTTCTCAACCATGTGTTTATTCGCTTCCTCGCGCATTCGCTTCAGCTCCGGAATTCCGCGCTTGCTCTCCTCGATCCACTCCTGAGCGAATTTACCGTTCTGAATCTCTGCAAGCATCTTTTTCATCACTTCCCGCGCTCCCTGATCAATTATCCACTCCCCTCGAGTCCTGCCGCCGTACTCCGCAGTATTGCTCACTGCCTTCATCATACCTTCTATGCCGTGTTCGTAGACGAGGTCGATGATCAGTTTGAGTTCATTGATGCATTCAAAATACGCTATCTCCGGTTGATATCCTGCCTCAACAAGTGTCTCGAACCCTGCCTTCATCAGTGCCGACACTCCACCGACTAGTACGCTCTGCTCGCCGAAGAGATCCGTTTCGACTTCCTCCTTGAAGGTTGTCTCGACCACGCCTATGCGCGTGAGCCCCACTCCTTTCGCCATGGCGAGCGCAATCTGTTTCGCCTGACCGCTCGGGTCTTGGGCAACGGCCAATAGTCCGGGAGTTCCAGAACCTTTTTGATACATCCGGCGGAGGATCGCCCCAGGAGCTTTCGGAGCAATCATTATGACATCCACATCCTTCGACGGTACAATCTGCTTGAAGTGGATGTTGAACCCGTGACTGAAGCACAGCGCCTTTCCGCTTTTCATGTGCGGTTCGATGTCCTTTTTGTAGACCCCTGCCTGGTATTCGTCCGGAATCAGGATGTGGACGATATCTCCACGCTTTGCTGCCTCCGCGATGTCGTATACCTCAAACCCGTCCTTCACAGCCTGGTCGTAGCTCGGGTCCTTTACGCTCCCGATGATCACCTTGCAACCCGAGTCACGAAGGTTGTTGGCCTGCGCCTGACCCTGATTACCGTAGCCGATTATCGCTATGGTTTTTCCATCAAGCGGACTCAGGTCGGCATCCTTCTCATAATAAATTTTTGCCATCTCAATCCTCACAAATCTCTTCTCGCGATATAAGAACCTGTCCCGAACGGGCGACCTCTTTCAGCACCTCTTCCCCCAGCTCTTTGATAACCCGTTCGATCTCATCATGTTCTCCGCTGAGCTCCGCTATCAAGACCCCTCCTTTCGTCTCGAGTACGCGCCCTCCAGCCTTTTCGATTTGCTGTGCGATCTGCCACATCTTTTTCTCGCCAAGCTTCTTCGTCTTGAGCAGCGCTATTTCTCGCACGATGCTCCGTTCCGGTTCGATTACCTCAACATCCACGACCGGCTCGGAGCGCTCCACTATCCTGCACATGAGTTCGGCCAAGGAGTCGTCGGCCTTGAACATCAGGATGATCCGCGCCAGCCCCGTCGGTTCGATGCCCACGGTGATGGAGTCTATGTTGATCTGGCGGCGGGTGAAGTAGCGCGACATTCTCATCATGACACCAGGAACGTTTTGACAGAGCACGGAGAAAATTCTGGTCTTCATTTAATCACCTAGGTCAGAATCGGTGCGTCTAACCTCCCTCCCGCTGGAACCATCGGTAGCACGTGCTCGTCGGGGTCAATCACTATATCGAGCACAGCAGGCTTGCCACAGCGCAGGGCCTCCTTGAGTTTCGGTGCTATCTCGCTGGGTCTCGTCACACGGTCGCCCCACGCGCCATAAGCCTCAGCCAACTTCACAAAATCTGGGGACTTCCCGAGGTTAACCGCAGACCTCCGCTTCTGGAAGAACATGTCTTGCCACTGCTTCACCATCCCTAGATAGCCGTTGTTGAAGATGCAGGAAACGACATCGATTTTATTTTCTACAACCGTGGCGAGCTCCTGCGAGTTCATCAGGAAGCTCCCGTCTCCCGCGATGTTGACGACCTCGCAATTCGGGCATGCTACCTTTACACCCATCGCAGCGGGGAACCCAAAGCCCATCGTTCCCAACCCCCCTGAGGAGATAAAGTGCCTCGGTTTTTTTATCTGACAGAAATGCCCCGCCCACATCTGACACTGCCCGACCTCAGTCACGACGATTGCATCGTCGCCAAGCACTCCCATTATGTCTTTGATCGCGCGCTGGGGCTTGATTGGGACCTCATCGTAATCCATGCGCGGTGCCAGCTCCTCATGCAGCTTTTTTATCCGCTGGAGCCACCTGCTGGTCCGGCCCCGCTTTACATGGGCGCGAAGTCCCTGGATTATCGCCGCCAGAGAGCGCTTTGCGTCACCGATTATCGGCAAATCCACGCGCACGCTCTTTCCGATTTCCACGGGGTCTATGTCGATGTGGATGATCTTGGCCCGTTGAGCGAAGTGGCGCACATCACCCGTCGCACGGTCGCTGAACCTCACTCCAACTCCCAGCAGAACATCGCACCCGGTAACCGCGAGGTTCGCCACCATCCGCCCGTGCATCCCAAGCATACCGAGCGCGAGTGGGTGATTTTCGGGGATCGTCCCCTTGCCCAACAAGGATGTAGTCACGGGGGCCTCTAGTAGCTCCGCCAGCTCAACAAGTTCAGCGGACGCCTCCGACCATACGATACCCCCGCCCGCGTAGATGACGGGCTGTTCGGCGTCGGCGAGCATGTGGACAGCCTTTCTCACGTCTTCCGTGCTTGGATCCAGTTTTATCTTCTTCTCGTACTTGATGGTGGCGGGAATTTTCAAGTCCGCCTTGTTGACTTGCACGTTCTTGGGGAGGTCGATGTGGACGGGACCGGGTCTTCCTGTTATCGCTGTCTTAAACGCGAGCCTGACCACCGAGGGAAGCTCTTCTATCTTGTGAATGATGAAGTTGTGTTTCGTGACTGGGAGCATCACGCTCAGCATGTCGGCCTCCTGGAAAGCATCCGTTCCGAGAGTTGTGGTCGGCACCTGGCCGGAGATAGCCACGACGGGAGAGCTGTCCATATATGCGTTTAATATCCCGGTGGTCAGGTTGGTCGCCCCGGGCCCAGAGGTGGTCATGCACACTCCTGGCTTTCCCAGTGCTCGGGCATAACCGTCCGCCGCGTGGGCCGCACCCTGTTCGTGGCGAGTGAGAATGTGGTGAATCTCATGCTCATCGTAGAGGGCGTCGTAAATTGGGATCGCCGCACCTCCAGGAATGCCGAAGATGTGCTTCACGTCCTCTGCCTTGAGCGCCTCGAGCAGTGCCTTTGAGCCCGTTAATTCGACCATTAAACCACGCCATAAAATTATGATTTTTACGCTTATTAACACTGATTTTTATAAGTTTCAGAGTAAGAGATGGAGGCACCGGGGGATATTAATGAGTTCACGGTTAAACATCGCGGTTGCTATTGCGCTTTTGGCGGTGCTGGCGACACCGCTCCTCTCAACGACCGCACCACTCGTTTCTGCGTTTTCAGGTAGCGGAAGCGGGACTCCAGAGGATCCATACATCATCACCACCGTGGAGCAGTTGCAGGAGATGAAGGACAACCTGACCGCACACTACGCCCTCGGCAACGACATAGACGCCTCCGACACGGGGAACTGGAACGGTGGCGCGGGGTTCGAGCCTGTTGGGACTGGGACTAGCACTGATAGGTTCTCTGGAAGTTTCGATGGCCGTGGACACGTGATTGAAAACCTGTACATCAACAGGAGCGGCACGTACTATCAGGGCCTCTTCGGGTCGATTACGGGGACGGTGGAGAACGTGGGGCTGGTGGGCGAGAACGTGACTGGTAGTACTAATGTGGGCGGCCTCGTCGGGTTGAATTATGGGACGGTCTCCAACTCCTACTCGACTGGTTCCGTGAGCGGTAGTAGTGGTGTGGGCGGTCTCGTAGGGTATAATTATCAGGGAACGGTCTCCAACTCCTACTCAACGGGTTCCGTGAGCGGCGGTGCTGATGTGGGCGGGCTCGTCGGGTTGAATGCGAGAACGGTCTCCAACTCCTACTCGACCGGCTCCGTGAGCGGCACCAGTCGTGTGGGCGGGCTCGTCGGGGTTAATTATATTGGAGCGACGGTGTCCAACTCATATTCGACCGGCTCCGTGAGTGGCAGTGAATATGTGGGCGGTCTCGTCGGGTGGAATTATGGGACTGTGTCCAACTCCTTCTGGGATGTGGAGACATCCGGGCGAACGACAAGCGATGGCGGGATCGGTAAGACGACCGCCGAGATGAAGACCAGATCTACCTTCACGGATGCCGGATGGGACTTTACAAACGTTTGGGACATCGACGGGGTAACCAACGACGGCTATCCATTTTTGGCAGCGATACCACCCACGCCCAAACCAGCGGACGACACCCTCCTAATCGCAGGCATCGCCGTGACCGTCATCATCCTCCTCGCGGCCCTGTTATACCTCAAGCGCGTGCGGAAGTGAACGTTAAAATCAAAAAACTCCGCGCCTCTGTACGGAATCCTGTAACTCCGCTGCTCTAGCTTGGAATCCTCGCCGAAATCGTGAACTTGTACTTTTTGCGTCCGTCCTTGGTCTGCCCCACGAGCTTTCTGCTCTCCTTAACCTTGGCCCCGAACTTCGACTTGAGCATCGCCGCCATTTGCCTCGCCAAGCCAACGGGGTTCACGTAGAAATCCAGTCCTTCATCTAACTCCTCGACATTTGATATGAAAGCCGTTTGGTCTCGTTTGCCTGCTTCTGCCGCGATTCGTTCGAGCACCTCCATGATCTCCAGACGTTTGAACTCGCCCCTAACCTGCAGTATGGCCTCATGTTTGCGACCACTTTTCAAGCTGCACACATCGCACGTCCTTCGTTTCAGCTCGAACCTGATGCGCGCCTCTTCGACCTGGGGCTCGGCCTGAAGCTCATGAACCTTTCCACGAGCCCTGACCTCAATCACTCCTCCCCTGAGCTTCGGCTCGATTGAAAGCTCGACTTCGGGCGCCTCACTGGGGCGAATAAATCTCAATCCTGCAGGAGAAAGACTGGCGACTCGGATTGTGGAAAGTACTGTCGCCCGGGCCGCATTCACGGCGGCATCGCCCTCACCGGATTGGTACCATCGCTTGCCGAGGAGGTGGGATCCACACCGCCCACAAATTACGACCTCGAGCTGCGCCGGTGCCTGAAGGAGACGGTTCTCCCCGGCGAAGCAACGCTGGCATAACCCCTGAATCAACGGGCCATGCTCCGCCTCGAGCGCGCCGCATCTATAACAAAACCGTTTCATGTGATACCAAATTCGTTTTCACTCAATAGCTTAAACTAGCTGCCCTCAAGGCGGCTGCCGTTTATTTTCTGAGGTGGTTTGTCGAAAAATTGATAGATACAGCCTAAGTTTCTCTCGATGAATGTTAGATTTTTTACTGATGCTTGACAGATTTAGATTGGGGCGCAAGTCGGTGAAAGAAAAAGGGATGAGCAAGACCAAACACAAAAAGGCAACATGGGTTCTGTCTGTTCTAAGACAAAAAAAGGTGATAACAGGGCTATTGTTAATCATCATCCCTTTAGTGATTCTTAACTTTCCCATTCTGATAGGTTTTAGTCTCAAAGAAATTTATGTGATATTGTCGATGGTACCGAGCTTACCGCAAGGTATCTACGTCATGGTACAAATATTGGTC
>JAUWXQ010000010.1 GCA_030616305.1 Hadesarchaea archaeon | reverse complement strand
AGGCCGAGAAAAAGCCAATTAAATTCATTTTAAACGGCCTCTCGGCAGGTAGGCTGATTATCCCACGTAATGCCAAACGAAAAAACATCGAGGTCAGGGGAATAGGCGAGGGTCTATCCACAAAGGTCAATGCAAACGTTGGAACATCCCCTGATTACGTGAACTTGAAGGAGGAACTCAAGAAGGCAAAAATTTCCGTTAAGTACGGTGCGGATACGGTGATGGACCTCAGCGTGGGGGGTGATATCAACGAGATAAGGCGCCGGATTCTCCGCGCCGTAATGGTTCCAGTTGGCACAGTGCCGATTTACCAGGCGGGGATAGGAGCTGCGAAGCAAGGCGGTGTTGTGGAGATGAGTTCTGACGATATCTTCAACGCCATCAGAAAGCATGCCAAGGACGGCGTCGATTTCGTGACCGTGCACTGCGGTGTGACCCGTGCAGCCGTCGAAACTTTAAGACGAAGCAGAAGATTGCTTGATGTCGTGAGCCGTGGAGGGGCTTTCCATGCGGCTTGGATAATCCACAACCAACGCGAAAATCCTCTATACGTGGAGTTCGACTACCTCCTCGAGATAGCCCGAGAATTTGATCTAACTTTAAGCCTTGGAGACGGCATGCGCCCCGGTTGTCTTGCTGATGGATCGGACGCGGTTCAATTTCAAGAGCTGCTCACCTTGGGAAAACTTGTGGAGCGGGCCCGGGCAAGGGATGTACAGGTTATGGTGGAAGGTCCTGGACACCTCCCGCTTGACCATATAGAGCCCAACGTCAGGATCGAAAAGATGGTGTGCAAGGGAGCACCGTTCTACGTTTTGGGGCCGGTAGTTACGGATATCGCCCCAGGATACGATCACTGGGTCGGGGCCATAGGCGGAGCAATCGCTGCTTGGGCGGGAGCGGATTTCCTCTGTTATCTCACCCCTGCGGAGCACCTGTGCCTGCCCTCAGTGGAGGATGTCAGGGAAGGTGTGATAGCGACCAAGATAGCTGCTCACGTGGCGGATATCGTCAAGGGCGTAGGTGTAAATCGAGATTATGAGATGGCCAAGGCTCGAAAAGAATTGAATTGGGCAAAGCAGTTCAAGCTTGCCATAGATCCCGATAAAGCGCTAAAGCTTAGAAGGAAGAGGCCTCCGACCCTTGACCCAAACGTTTGTGCCATGTGTGGCCGTTGGTGCGCTATCAAGATGGTGGACGAATACTTAAAGAAATTGAAATAAGCCCATTTTATTTGATGGGTTAATCGTGATAGCGTTTTAAAACAATATTTTAAAGTCTAGGGCCACATTACCTCAAGGAGGACAAGTATGAAACTCTTCACCGCTGGCCCGGTCGCTTGCAGGCCCGAAGTTCTCGAGGAGATGCGCCGCCAGATGTTCAGTCATCGGAGCAAAGAGTACAGAGAACTACATGAACAAACTGTAGAACGTCTGCGGCGGTTTTTAGAAACAAGGGGACAAGTTTTCCTATTTCCAAGTTCTAGTTCTGGGGCGATGGAAGCCTCGGTCAGGAATTGTGTGGAGCGGAAGATGCTTTGTTGTATAAATGGAAATTTCGGGAAGCGCTATGCCAAGGTTGGCGAGACGAACGGCAGGGTGGTCGAAAGACTTGAACCTGGGCTTGGCGCTCCTATCACTCCAGAGTCCTTGGACGAGAAACTTTCTTCAGCGCCCGATGTGGAAGCCGTGACGATAACCTACAATGAGACCAGCGTGGGGCTGATGAACCCGCTTTCCGAGCTCGCTAAGGTAGTAAAAAAACACGGAAAGCTCCTTTTCGTAGACGCGGTAAGCGCGATGGGCGGGGTGGAGCTGAAAGTGGACGAATGGGGGATAGACGTCTGTTTTGCAAGTTCTCAGAAATGTTTTGGAATCCCTCCCGGGCTGGCGATGGTAAGCGTGAGCGATGAGGCCCTCAAGAGATCAGAGAGTATGGAGAATAAGGGTTGGTACTTCGATTTCAAGCTCTATGAAAAGTATCAGAGGGAGCAGAGCAGCACTGCCATGACTCCAGTAATTCCCCAGATCGCTGCATTGAACAAGGAGCTGGAGATAATAGAGAAAGAGGGTGGAAAAAAGAAACGTTTTGAACTTTACTTCAAGCGCATGCAGCGAATTAGAAAAGGGGTTGAGAGTCTTGGTCTCTCCCTGTTCCCAAAAGCCGGATGTGAAAGCTTGACCATCGCATGCGTGAACGCCCCCAAACGGATAAGCGGGCTTCAAGTGTACGAGCAAATGCGCGAGCGCGGATTCGAGCTCGCAAAAGGTTACGGAGAGCTAAAGGAGCGGACCTTCAGGATAGGAAACATGGGGTACATTCATCTAGAAGACATTGACGAGATGCTTCATGCATTGGGTGAAATATTGAAGTGACGGGAGTTCGCAACGGGTATAGAACTAACTCCTAAGCTCGATTTCTATTGCCACTTCCTCTGGTACTTGGACGCGCATGAGCTGGCGAAGGGCGCGCTCGTCCGCCTTCATGTCTATGAGGCGCTTGTGTATGCGGAGCTCCCACCGGTCCCAGGTTGCAGTTCCTTCGCCATCCGGGGACTTTCGCGTTGGGACCACAATCCTGCGCGTCGGGAGGGGGATGGGCCCTGAGATTTTAATTCCTACTCGCTCCGCTATTCCTGAGATCTGCTCGCAGACCTCGTCCAGCTTTTTAACGTCAGTGCTGGAGAGCTTTATGCGCGCCTTCTGCAAAGTTATCCCTCACCCTACTAAAAGTGGAAGGGAGATAAAAGACTTGACTATTTCGCTGGAACTATGTCTATACAGACGCCCGCAGCAATCGTCATGCCCATGTCGCGCACGGCAAATCGGCTGAGCTGTGGGAACTCGGCGGCTTTCTCGATTACCATTGGTTTGGTGGGGATTACTTTGATCGTCGCCATGTCGCCCTTCTTTATGAACTCCGGCTTCTCCTGAATTACCTGCCCAGACTTTGGGTCTAGCTTTTGGGTTATCTCCGAAATGGTGCACGCTACCTGTGTGGTGTGCGTGTGGAAGACCGGCGTGTATCCTGCCGTTAGCGCGGTCGGGTGCTGGAGTACGGCGATACGTGCGGTAAACTCCTTCGCTACAGTAGGCGGAGACTTCGGGTGGCCCGCAACATCACCCCGTCTTATCGCCGTCTTCTCGACGCCGCGGATGTTGAAGCCTATATTGTCTCCTGGTTCAGCCTGGGGTATCGACTCATGGTGCATCTCAATTGACTTCACCTCTCCGGTGACACCTGCTGGCTCGAACACCAATGTATCGCCAACTTTGATTATGCCTGTTTCAACCCTGCCAACCGGCACGGTGCCGACGCCCGTGATTGAGTACACATCTTGGACGGGTAGTCTAAGCGGCTTACCGGTAGGTTTTTCAGGCACGGTGAAGCTGTCAAGCGCAGCGAAAAACACGGTTTCGGTGTACCACTTCATCTTGTCGCTGGGTTTGACCACGTTGTCTCCATGGAATGCTGCGGCGGGTACGAATGTGAATTTCTCGGGATTCTTATAACCAACTGCCTTCAACAGATCAATCACTTCAGATTTGAGCTTCTTGAACACGTCTTCCTTGTATCCAACGAGATCCATTTTGTTTATAACCACAACAAGCTGCCCAACGCCGAGTGTGAAGGCAAGAGCCGCATGCTCCCGTGTCTGGGGCATGATGCCGTCGTCGGCCGCCACGACCAAAATCGCAGCGTCGGCTTGGCTCGCGCCAGTGATCATATTCTTGACGAAGTCACGGTGCCCGGGGGCATCGATAATTGTGAAGTAATACTTGTCGGTTTCAAATTTCTTGTGGGCTAAATCGATCGTCAATCCTCGCTCTCGCTCTTCCTTGAGGCCATCCATCACCCAAGCGAACTTGAATGTCTTACCCTTGTCACCCATCGCCTCAAACTTTCTTATATCCTCTTCCTTCACCAGTCCCTTCTCGTAGAACGTCCTGCCCACTAACGTAGACTTGCCGTGGTCCACATGACCTATTGTTATCAGGTTCAAGTGCGGTTTCGCCATTTTTTACCTCCTTTTTCACCTAGCTATTTCCAATTCACGTGCACATTTAAAAAGCCTTTGGGTTCAAGTACGGGGGCAAATACTTTACAAAGGTTTCCTATCTGGCCCCTCTTGCTATCCGCTCGATTTCCTCCTTACGCGCTACAGCGAAACTCTTCATGTCATTGTTTGCAGCGAAGATGAGCTCCTCCGCTAGACACTCCTCCATCGGCTTTTTGTTGGAGAATGACGTTGCGAAGGCCCCTGCGGCCAGATTCTTCAGCGCAATGTCAAGCCTTCGTTGGGGGGCTGAATCCACAGCGACGTAATAAGTAATCCCACCATAACGTATGCGCGTCGTCTCCTCACGTGGGGCTGAGTTTTGAACCGCGTTTATCAGTGTTTGGATGGGGTTTTCCTTCGTCCGCTCTGCAATTTTCTTGAACGACTTTCGAACGATGTTGTAGGCCTTGTGTTTTTTACCACATGCTCCTGCTCCACGAATCGCTTTGCCGCGGAGTTTCCCTGCGCCAGGCCCGGACCGCATGAGCTTGCTTATCAAGCGTTCCACTATCGGTACCTCCGCCTTCCCGAATTGTTTGCTCGCGTGTTTTCCTCCGCCATGTAAAACCAGCGTGGGTTCCAAGCGGATGTACTGTTTGAGACCGAAATCCTTTATCTCAACGTCTTCGGACACCCATTCGTCAAAATATTTGAGCGCCAAGTCATCACCGAGCTGGTTTCTCCTTGCGGCCCTTCACAAGTTCTTTCAGCGAAACATCATTCACCTTTATAACTTTGTATCGAACACCAGGAATATCCCCATATGCGCCGCCCTTCGCTCCACCGATGCCTTCGACCACAATTTCATCATGTTCATCTATGAATCCGATCGCGCCGTCTCCGGGAGCGAATGCCGTGACTTGACGCCCGTTTTTGATAAGTTGGACGCGAACACATTTACGGATAGCGGAGTTTGGCTGTTTGGCCTCGACCCCAACCTTTTCGAGGACGATGCCTTTACCCTGCGGTGACCCCTCAAGGGGATCAGCTTTTTCATCGAGCATCAATACTCGGCGCTTGTACTGGGCGCTCTTCCACCTGAACTTCTGTCGCTTTGAGCGCACCTTCCGAGCCGCAAATTCTCCTCTAGGGATTCTTCCCACTTGATCACCTTAAACTAATACGAGTTTCAAACCTTAAAACTCATGCAAGCAAAATATCATGGATTTCATAGTGACGATGGACAAGTTTTTTTGCATTTTGAATCTTCTTACCTTTTACCCCGATGGCTATCCCCTTATCCTGCTTTTCAATTGTCACTATTGCAACTTTTTTACCTTCGCGCTCGACTACGTTGATCTCTTTGACCCTAGCGGGCACGAAAGTGTTTTTTAAAAACTCCGTGAAATCATCCGAGTATTCAATTACCTCTATGCTTTTCCCAATCACTTGTCTCGCCCTTCGGATTTTGTCCCCTTTCCTCCCTATCGCGAGCCCAATATCTCCTTTTTTCACCACAAATACCAGTCCACTTCCGCTCTCGTCGATTACACAATCATGCACCCGAGCACCGGTCATCCCTTCAAAAAGAGTTATGTAGCGCATTTCCTCGGAAGTGAGCTTGATGGTCATTTGCGCGCACCCAAACCTAAGATACTCGAGTTTCCCTCTTCCACAACTGCTAACACACTCACCAAAAACGGCTTGCCGCACGCTAGCCCGAGATCCCCGCTGTTTCCATCAAAAGTATGAACAGGCGCATTTGCTATCCTTACGTAGTGTTCTATATCCGCGAGAACGTCTGGCTTGCAGTTGGACGCTACGATAACCAGCTTGGCTTGCCCGCGCTTGAGGGTTTTTAACGATTTATCTGCACCGATGACGACCTTGCCTGTGGCAATAGCTTGCCTGATCTCCTTACTTACTTCCACCTTCCCTTTCCCTCCGCATCACTAGCTCCACTGAACCCGTGCCCAGTGGGATAGGTTGCCCAGCTATGACGTTTTCGATTATGCCGTTTAGCCTGTCCCTTTCACCGTGCACGCAGGCGTCCACCAGGTGCTTCGTAGTGATTTCGAACGAGGCCCGCGCGAGCACACTGGCCTTTTCCCCGCTGATACCGTGCCGCCCAACCTGCCTCACTTCGCCGGATGTCGTCATCATATCCGCTGCGAGCATCATGTGCCTTAGGTCTACTTCGAGTCCCTGCTCTTCAAGTGTTTTTACTGCCTCATTGATTATGGAATTGCGTGCGGCTTCTATACCTAAGACCTCTCCAATCTCGCGTATATTATTCGTCATAGTTCTGGCACGGTCAACTTCCGGCATTGCCAGTACTTCAGCTAAGTTGGAGCCCTCTGTGTAAACCACGTATTCATCTTTTTCCATCTTGACCACCACTCGGGTTATCCCTTTTATACCGTGCAGCGGCAGGATTCTAACCTTCGTCGCAAGCCTGCGTAGCTCCGATAAAGTCGCTGTTGAAGGTTTCATGCGCAGTTTGTATCCATCGACGCCCACGTCTATTTTAAATGTATCTTTTATACTAGATGCAACTTTTGTCGGCGTCAGTCCTCTTCGTTGCAGGCGGGAACGATTTAGAGTGATAACGAACATTATGTTGATTAAGTCGGTTTCGGTTTGCAGTGCAACATCTTCTACCGTGGTCAACTCTATCTTTTGAGCGAATTCACGGGCCTTTTCTTTGCTCTTGCCAAATTTCTCTTTCAAGAATATCGTCATCAAGGGAGCGGAGGGTGTCTTTCTAGCGTCGATTATCTCTATTATTCGGGGCAACCCGAGTGTCACGTTCAGTTCCGCCACTCCTGCATAGTGAAAAGTCCGTAACGTCATCTGAGTTCCAGGTTCACCTATCGACTGCGCCGCCACAGTGCCAACGGCTTCGCCGGGCTCCACCATCGCGTTAGTATATGCTTGTCTGGCGTTCTTGATTATTTCTTCAAGCTGCTCCCGCATTATTGCTCGCTCTTTACCCACACGTAGTAAACTTCCCTGCAGCTCGCGGATTATGGAATCAGGTAACTCTCCCTTGAGCTTACTTACCTCAGATCTTATAGTGTCGGAAGATACTCCCGCCATTTACTTCCCTCCGATTATTCGCTCGATCAACTTTTCCACGTTGACAGCTTTTCCCTTGTCGCTGCGTGCTGGGTCGACGCCGTCCTCACCATATGTAAACTGAACTATTGCGCCACGGTCATCCCGTACTGTGCCATCGTACTCTACACGGAGATCCTGCAGGGCGTTTATGAGACGACGCTGCATGTAACCGCTCTGGGCAGTTCTAACGGCTGTGTCAACTAGACCCTCTCTTCCACCCATCGCATGGAAGAAGAATTCTAGGGGACCGAGGCCACTCTTATAACTTGAGCTTACGAACCCGCGGGCGTTAGCACCTAAATCATCAGGTTTGTAGTGAGGCAAGGTACGCCTTCTGTACCCTCGGCTTAGACGTTCTCCGCGTACCGATTGCTGACCAACGCACGCTGCCATCTGGGTAAGATTGAGCATGCTGCCTCGCGCGCCTGTCCTTGCCATGATTACCGCGTGGTTATCAAGCCCAAGGTGTTTCTCTGCAATCGTGCCGGCAGAGTCCCTGCTTTCAGCAAGAACCTCCATTATCTTCATCTCCAACGTCTCCCGTAGAGAGCGACCCGGCAAGGGTTCAAGCTCACCAGCATTGTAGACCTCGATTAACTTATTCACCCTCTCTCTCGCTTTGTCCATTATCTCGCTTATCCTCTCTTTTGCTTCGGGCGGGATATCTTCGTCATCGATACTTGTTGTGAAACCAAACATCACCGCTGCCGCAATCGAAAGCCTGGTGACCCGATCCAGGAACTCCCGGGCCGCGGTTGTGCCATAATCTTTCACGATTCGGTCCAGTATTTCACATCGGTCGAGCGCTTTGTAGCTTCGTGCGTCTATAACTCCGTTCAACAATTGTCCATCACGGATGACGACGTACGCATCTATCTCGCAATCTTCTTCCTTACAGCGGGCGCAATTCTCGCATACCTTCGCCTTAAATGTCGTGCTCAACCCTTTAGGCAAAAGCATGCTGAAGATTTGTTTGCCCGTCCAGTACTCGGTTCCTTTCTCCCTCACGACTGGTTTGGGCAACTCGGGGAATACTCCAACGTACGCGAGTAGCTGCTGGGTCTGCTCCCGCGTCAATAGCGTTCCTTTACGTGTTAGCATATAGGCTCCCGTTATGTGGTCCTGAATCCCTCCGATGATGGGGCCTCCGAACCTAGGTGAGAGAATTTGTTCTTGAACCCTCATCAAAATGCGAGCTTCAGCTTGGGCCTCCTCGCTTTGGGGAGCATGTACATTCATCTCGTCGCCGTCAAAGTCCGCGTTGTAGGGCGGGCAAACACACAAGTTAAGTCTAAAGGTGCGCCCTGGAAGAACCCGAACCTCGTGAGCCATGATGGACATGCGGTGCAGCGAGGGTTGGCGGTTAAAAATCACGATATCGCCATCCTTTAAGTGGCGCTCTATGATGAAACCAGGCTCGAGCTTATTCGCTATCTCTTCGCGGTCGGCGTAGCGAAGGTCGTAGCGTTTGCCCTCGGGGCTAATCACGTTGTTCGCCCCAGGATAAATGTCTGTGCCCCTGCGCACAAGGTTGCGTAGCTCTTCAACATTGTACTCAGTCACTCGGACAGGGATCGTTAGAATCTGGGCAATATGTTCAGGGAATCCAATCTCATTTATGCTTATGTTTGGGTCAGGTGATACCACCGTCCGTGCGGAGAAGTCCACACGTTTGCCAGAGAGGTTCCCTCGGAAACGCCCCTCTTTTCCCCGAAGGCGTTGAGCTAACGTGCGTAGGACCCTGCCAGATCTATGCCTAGCGGGCGGGATCCCCGAAACGCCGTTGTCGAAATATGTCGTGACATGGTACTGCAATAATTCCCAGAGGTCTTCCACGATGAGGTGGGGAGCACCTGCCTCGATGTTTTCGGCAAGCCGCTGATTTATGCGTATGATGTCGACCAGCTTGTGAGTCAAATCATCTTCAGAACGCACTCCTGATTCAAGAGTTATACTGGGCCTCACCGTTACTGGAGGTACGGGCAAAACTGTAAGAATCATCCACTCAGGCCTCGCGACTTTTAGATCTATCCCGAGGAGCAGCGCGTCATCATCTTTTATATTTTCAAGCCGTTCGCGCACATCGCTGGACGTCAAACGATTTTTACCCTCCATGAAGGTGGTAGGTTTCTCAAACTTTATACGCAATTGTTTTTCTCCACAATGAGGACATTTTTCAACCGTAGCCGCGCTTCGGACGATTTGGTCGGAAACCTCCCACCATTTTCCACCATTCCGCTTGATGTCTTCGAGTTGCTTGCGAAACTCCTCAAGTTTTTGAGTCGATAACAATATCCTGCCACAGTTTTTGTTTCTACATGTGGCGCGTAAACAATCGTGAACTGTATCAATGTAACCAACGTGAATTACCTGTCGCGCGAGTTCAACATGACCGAAATGCCCAGGACATTCGCCAGCGCGAGCACCACATGTCCTACATCTCAGACCTGGGTCGACCACGCCGAGCCTTGAGTCCATCAGTCCTCTTTCAATCGGGTACCCGTCCTCATCATACGTATCTGCTGCGATAACTTTGGTAACTGACATCTTGCGTATATCCTCCGGCGACATCACGCCGAAGTCGATGCCATCAATTACTTTTGGAATTCTCATCACATCTATCACCTAAGCTCTATCCCTCAACCGTAATCGCGGCAACATGCACAGGGATTTCAGCTCATCCATGAGCAACTTGAACGCATACGACATTCCAACCCCGTAAATTTCTGAGTCCTCCTCGCAGAGCGGACAATACACGCGATCCCTGCGCTTATCATTGACAGCAAAGCTCCCGCACTTGCCACACACCAGCCCGGTATATCGATCGGATGCGTCCAGCAGACGTTCCCTTAGTAGCATCGCGGCACCGTGGCCAATCAAACAATCGCGCTCCATCTCCCCAAAGCGTAACCCTCCCTCACGCGCCCTGCCTTCTGTCGGCTGGTGGGTCAGAACCTGCACGGGGCCACGCGAACGGGCGTGAATTTTGTCGGCTACCATGTGATGAAGCTTCTGATAATAGCATGCGCCTATGAAAATAGCAACAGGAATCATTTCGCCGGTTATCCCATTGTATAGGACTTCCTTGCCAGTATGTTTAAACCCATAAGAATGCAGCATCTCGCGCAGCTGTTTTTCGGGTACTCCACTGAAGGTCGTGCCGTCAATTCGTTCCCCGGCTGATGCTCCTGCCTTCCCAGCTATCATCTCCAACAACTGTCCAATCGACATACGCGAGGGGATAGCATGCGGGTTTATGATTATGTCGGGTGTTATCCCACTTTCTGTGAACGGCATGTCGGCGCCATCCATGATTATTCCGATCACCCCTTTCTGCCCGTGCCTGGACGCTAATTTGTCACCGATTTCTGGTATTCGCATGTCCCTCACTCGAACCCTCACGAACTTGCAGCCCTCAGATGCCGTGCTGAGCAGGGTCATGTCGACAATGCCCTTTTCGCTCGGCCTTGTTCTAACCGAACTCTCCCGGCGCCCATGTTCAACAGCGAGGCCAAATTCATCTATCTCCTCTAAGAACCGCGGTGGGCTCGTTCGCCCAATCAAAACATCCTCACCTTGAACTTCTGATTCGACTTCAACTATTCCATCCTCACCTAGGTTTCGGTAGAGGCTCGCCTCAGCATACCCCCTGATTTCTTCGCTCGGAATCTCAAACTTGTCTTCTTGGCCCCCTGGGTAGCGCCCTTCTTCTGCCTCGTATATCCTGTAAAACGTCGTCCGTCCCATGCCCCGCTCGATTGAATCCCTGCTCACTATGAGCGCATCTTCCATGTTGTAGCCACCGTATGACGCAATCGCCACGACGAGATTTTGTCCCGCTGGCCTGCGATCGAAACCCACTGCATCCATCACCCCCGTTTTGACAAGCGGTACTTGTGGGTTATGCAGGAAATGTCCTCTTGTGTCTACACGTTTGAGGATACTAGTGGTTGTGGCTCCCAGCGCCTGCTTTGCCATGTTCGCACCGTACGTGTTACGCGGCGATTGGTTGTGTTCAGCGTAGGGGACAAGAGCCGCGCTTATCCCCAACATCACTAACTGGTTGAGCTCAAGGTGAGTATGTTCTGGAGTCAACTCCTCTTCAGAAATCGCAATGTAAGTGTTCTCCTCTTCTTCGGCGTCCAAGTATTCCATGATACCTCCCCTAATCAAATCCCGCCAAGTCATGTCGCCTGCTTTAACTTTTTCGAGAATTTCTGGAGTCAGGTTTGATTTTCCGCCCTCGACAACAATTACCGGCCTGCGCACCCTGCCCGCATCCGTATTCACCCGTACATCGCTTGTGTCCTCCCTGTGAGCTATGTTAACTTGTTCATCGATGGTTCCCTTTCGGCGGTGGCGTCTAAGTTCCTCTACCAATATTTTCCCATTGTCCGTTATTCCTGCCAAGCGCCCATTGATATAAACTGCAGACTTTCCCTTTCGTTCGCTGCTTTTCTCTATCCTAGTGACGCCGAGCCTATGTATCAAACGCTCTACCTTTCCCTCTTCGGTCCCGGTCGATATTTCGGCCATCAACGCCAAGTTCTTGACTAACCCACAATTGGGACCCTCTGGGGTCTCACATGGACATATCTTTCCCCAGTGGGTTGGGTGTAGGTCGCGTGCTTCAAAGTGAGGCTGACTTCTGCTTAGAGGGGACACGACACGTCTGAGGTGAGAAATTGCGGCGATGTAGTTCGTCCGATCCAAAAGTTGACTGACTCCTGTCCGCCCGCCTGGCCAATTGCCCGTGGCCAGCGCGTGTCTGATTCTCTCGGTCAGCACGTCTGCGCGCGCGGCGGTTTTTAGATTAAGTTCTCTTCCCCTCGCATGCGCTCTCTCAATCTGGTACTTGATGTCCCTCGTAAGGTTAAGAAAAGCCAGCCTGAACACGTTTTCGAGGAGATCACCGGCGAGCTTCAAGCGCTTGTTTGCGTAGTGGTCCTTATCATCTACTTCTCTCCGTCCTAGCCCGAGCTCAATTACTTGTTCCATCATCCGCCCCAAGTAGTACGCCTTGTTGACGCGATCGTTCGGCTTTGAACCTATGTGGGGCAGAAGGTATCTGTCGAGAACCTCCCGTGCGCGCTGCAGCCGGTATTCACTCGTCTGTCCGATTGCCACCCTCTTTCCTATCATGTCGAGCGCATCTTCTTGCGTTTTTATGTCGATGGCCTCTTGCAGGTTTTCGAAAAGTTCTCGAACCACTTCCGGATCTTCTGACACGGCCTCGACGATATCCTTGTCGCTCTCTCGCCCCAAAGCTCGCATGATGACGACGAATGGCACCTGACCAGGAACAGCTGGAAACGAAACCCGCAGCAATCCATCTCTTTTTCGTTCAGTTACTACCAACGCCCTAAATCCTCGCTGAGTCGAGAAAACCTTGGCTACCTCTGTCCCCATCCGCTCGTCGCGTTCTACTAGGATTGAGTTAGATGCAAGGTCCTCTTGGGCAACGATCACACGTTCCGATCCATTAACGACGAAATAACCGCCGGGGTCAAGCGGATCCTCACAAGCCTCTTTTATAAGTTGTTCCTCGTTCAATCCATGAAGTTTACAAATTTTCGATTTGAGCATCACAGGCAGTTCTCCAATATAGACCTCATCCGGGGGTTGCTCCTTCCCGTGTTTAACAATGGCCATCTCAAGCCAGACGGGTGCAGTATAGCTCAGATTACGCAGCCTAGCCTCGCTCGGGAATATTGAGGGGCGGGAACCATCAGCTTCCTTGATGGATGGTAGCCCAAGCCTCGCCCGACCAAATTTTACATCGATTCCTTTGATGTCTAGGTCTATGCCGCTTATTTCGTCAATTACCTGCTGAATTCCGCGATCGACAAAATCATTATAAGAATCGAGATGTTGGCGTACAAGACCTTTCTCCTTAATAAAAGCCGCTACAAGTGGCCAAGTATCCTGCATCCGCTCGCCCTATCCCTTAACCACATGCCTGTAAAAAACAGCCTCGCCCGCAGTCTGGCTGTCGCGAGTAATTTTGAGCACATCTCCGGGCTTGGCACCTATTTCTTTAGCCGCGGGGTCTGAACTCATTATCAGCGGAAGTTGATGAGGAGAGATCTTATAACGTTCGAGAAGCTCATCTACTTTACCCTTTGGCAAAATCTCGTGTTTTGGCACCAGCACGTGCCGCCCGATGTTGAGTTCCTCCGGCATACATTCCCCCCGCTTTTCTCAGACGGGCCCGGAGGGATTCGAACCCTCGACACCCGGCTTAAAAGGCCGGTGCGCTAGCCAGACTGCGCTACGGGCCCCCAGAAAGCGGCGCAAAATCTCCCTTTTTATGTCTTTCGCTATTTAAAATCATAGAAACTGCTTTTAAGGCTTTCTAAAATGGGTTCTGTAAACTTATTTGACCTGGAATAATCTCTCTTCAAATATTTTCTTCAAACATTAAAATTAGGAATAATAGGCGCCCTGGCCGGGATTTGAACCCGAGGCGCAGGCTCGACAGGCCTGCATGTTAGACCGGGCTACACCACCAGGGCCCGGACTAAAATTATGGCGCGTCAATAATAAGCTTTTCAAGTGGGCTGGCAGCGTCTCGGGGTTCCCCTTGGCTCTCGCACAAGAGTACCACCCGAATCGCTGGCAGGCTTAACTTTCCCGCGGTTTTTCTACCGTTCCGGGATCAGACGAGACCGGGTGTTGCCCCGCCGCTATGACCGCCAGCCCGATTAGTTTTTGGGTTCGGGATTAAAAAACTTGTTTATGTGGTCCCGCGGGGGAGAATTTCAGCGCCGAAGCGCCTTTGAACTCCCAACATGTCGGTGGCTATCTTTTGGGTCTTTGGCCCGTCTTATGACGAACAGCCGACCACTCTGCCAAGTTGAGTTACCGCGGGACCAGATAAAATCTGGATTTTTTGGCTCTTAAGGTTTCACCTGATAAACTCATGTAACCTCCGGATAGCATTCAGTTTCTCTTTATGACCAACTTTTGCCGCTTGGGTCGCACTTTCAAGAATTTCGATTGTCTTCTGATAAGTTCTCCTGTCGACCGGATACGGAACTGCGTCCTTGCCCCCATGCGCGAAGCTGTACTTTTGGGGGTCCTTCCAAGATGGCGGCTTTCCGTAAATTAAATCTGAAACGAGCGCCAGAGCTCGCACAGCTTTTGGCCCCACTCCCCTGACTGCGATTAACTCCTCGTAGTTTTCGGGCTGAATCTCATACGCTCTTTGCAATGCCACCATGGTTCTTTCCGTCAATCCGGTTATCAGGTGTGAAGTCGGCATGACCAATTTCGCCACTTGGGGACTTCTTTCGAGATATTCATCCAGCGAACGTTGCTCTACCTCGCGTACGTGAGGCAGTAGACTCTTAGGATTGTCCCGCACCAAATCAACGCTTATCTTACGGGTTTCTTCGCTCTCGCGTGCGGTCATGTCGAGCACGACTTCTTCCTTTCGATCCCCCATTATCCTTGAGTGGGGCTCTTCCACAAAGCTCCGAATACCTTCCGAGAGCCAATGGTAGCGCCGGGCCAACCGCTCCTGCATTCCCTGCTGCACCACTGCCCAGTCCCCGTCCTCGCTGAGCACGAATGTGTGATGGTAGAGCTGGTACCCATCTTGCAAACAGGCGTTGTCGACCTTGGCGGCTATGCGGCTGGCGTACCTTAGCTTTTTGATTTTTTTGGACGAAATAGAGAAAACATCGGCAAACTTTTGGATTTCGTTAGGGGTACGTTTTGAGACTTTTCCTTTGCCGCCGCATACCGCGATGCCGAGCTCCTCGGGTTTTATCGCCTCTTTTAATGCACCCATTGTCGTCGTGGTCGTTCCACTTGAGTGCCAGTCAAATCCTAACACGCAGCTTAGTGCCTGAAAGAAAAATGGGTCGGCGAGCCTTCGTAGGAGTTCCTGTTTTCCGTATTCGTGCACGATGACTTCGCTAATTGCCCCGCCCAATTGCTTCATCCGGCTGAATAACCAGGGCGGACATCTCCCGCCGTGCAGAGGGAGCTCAGCAACGCCAACTCGCTTCATCAAAACGAATTTGAGCTTCAATTGGATTAAACCTAGCTCCAGCTAAATTATGCGAAAAAACGGATAATTGTTGGAGCGGATCGGCCGCAAATAGTCATTTAATCGCATAGTAGCCCGCGGCCTTCTCGCGAGCCACCCGCTTCGCATATCCCTTCGCGACGAGTTCCATCAGCGCGTTGTTCGCCATCCCCTTCGGCAGGCGGGATACGCGCATGATGTCGTCAGCCGTCTTCATAGAATCGGGGCTCGTGGCACCGAGTTTCTTCAGCGCATCGTAGACCTTCTGGGCATTTGGCGTCAGCTCGACCATACGATCACTCTGTTTTCGATTCTTCTCCTAAACTGCAGGGATTTAACTCTTAGCTTTTTTTATTTCCAAGCTCATGTCCAGCGCTGGGGCCCGCATGGTCATGTAACCGGATGAGATCATATCTACTCCCGCGGCAGCGAAACTCTCCACATTTGATGGTCCAATCCTACCAGAGGCCTCCAGCACGACTTTGTCCCGCAGGCCCTCGCGCTCGAGCATCTTTATAGCACGCCTTATCTCTGTAGGTTTCATGTTGTCGAGCATCACTATGTCCGCGCCAGCTTGAGCGGCATCGAGTACCTCCTCCGACTTGGTCACCTCTACCTCGATCTTCGCTGTGCGAGCAGTTCTGCGCGCATGACGCACGGCCTCCGCAACCGAGCCTACTAACTGCAGGTGGTTGTCCTTGATCAGGATTTGGTCGCTGAGCCTGTAGCGGTGGGGTTTACCTCCTGCGACCACCACCGCGCGCTTGTCGAAGTAGGTGAGGAGCGGAGCGGTCTTCCGGGTGGCCGCTATCGCAACCTTTGGATTTCTTCGCCTTGCCCGATCGATGAGCTCTCGCGTGGCCGTGGCGATACCGCTCATGCGCATAAGCAAGTTCAACGCCACTCGCTCCGCCGCCAAAATTTTCCGGGCCAGGCCCTCAATGCGCATTATCACGTCCCCAGCCTTGGCCCGGGTGCCGTCGGACTTGACAGCTCTCGCCTTCACACCCATTTCGTTGAAAGCTATGGTCGCCTCAGCTACGCCGGCCAGTACTCCTGCTTGCTTAGCGATGATTTCGGCCCGGGCTCTAGCTTTGGGTTGCACAAGGGTTTCAGATGTCACGTCGCCGAATCCCAGGTCCTCCGCAAGCATCTCACGAATTTTTTTTCTCGCAAACACGCTAGTCATGAGTCGCCCTCCCCGAGAGCTCAAGCATCCGTTCGGTGGCCGCGCGAGCTTTTGCCGCTATCTCAGGCGGCACGCGCACTTCGTGCTTCATATCGCGTAGGGCCTCGTAGAGCTTTTCGAGATTGTGTCTTTTCATCTGTTCGCACACAGCAGTTTCGAGCGTCGGGATGAACTCCTTCTGGGGGAACTCCCGTCTGAGCCGCTCAACCAACCCGATCTCGGTGCCGATGATAAACCGCTTTGCGGGCGACGCCTTAGCTCGAAGCAACATTTGGCTAGTGCTGCAGATGTGAGTAGCTAGCTGCTGGACCTCGGGGTCGCACTCAGGGTGGACAAGCACCTCGGCGTCAGGGTAGCGCTCCTTCAGTAGCGTGATGTCAGCGGGAGAGAACATCCGATGCACATAGCAATAGCCGCGGTCGGGTAGGGGTATAATTTGCTTGTCGCTCCGCTGCTGCACGAACCAAGCCAGATTTCGGTCAGGGCCGAAGAGGATTTTTTCCTCATCCAAGGCGTTGACGATCACTGGGGCGTTGGCAGAGGTGCAAGTCACGTCCGCCTCCGCGCGCGCTTCGGCCAGCGTATTGACATAAAGCACGACCGCCGCGTCCGGGTGCTTTCGCTTGGCCTCACGCACGAGCTCTGCGGGTAGCTGGGCGGCCATCGGGCATCGGGCCTCGAGGTCTGGGATAAGCACGGTCTTGTCAGGATTCAGGAGAGCAGCCGTTTCCGCCATGAAATCTACTCCCGCAAACAAGACCAGCTTGGCCTTAACCTTGGCGGAGGCCCTTGCCAGCCCCAACGAATCTCCGATAAAATCCGCTATGAGCTGCACTTCTGTCCTTTGGTAATTGTGAGCGAGGATAACCGCATCTCGCTCCGCTTTAAGCTTCAGGATGGCCTCCTTTAGTTCTTCGGGCTTCATCTCATCTCCCTCAAAAAGTAGGCAAGCTGTCAGAACTATAAAACTATGTCCCCACACGGATGGTCTCGCTCAGGTTCCGGAGAGTGCGAATTGCCGAAAGTGCAGCTAGATAACTCGTTCGACGAGTTTCGGGGAACGGCACGTTTTTGGCATCGGTAACGAATTCGCCAGACTTTCCCTTGACGCGAATTTCGTGCACGTTACGTTTAATAGTGGGGTCTGCAATGACTCGAACTCTCGTCCTATCGAACCCTATGCCTGCTAGACTCAAGGTGGCTGCCACGTTTACACTCGCCGGGAAGGCCTTGACAGCTTTTCGGGCAGGGCCATCAAATACGATTTTAGGCTTTTTTAGCCCCTTCAAATTAATGCGGCGTTCCCGGAGGTAATCACTGTACGCAAGTGCAGCAGGCGGTTTTCGTGTGGTCAATATAACTCCGTGGATTTTCCCAAGCTCGGCAGCTTTCACTCCGTCGATACCAAGCACGGCACCAGAGGGGATGTAAACTCTGCGGCCATTTTGTTCCGCAGCTCTCCACACGCTTTTCCGCAGGTTTTCATCCGCGAATGCCCCAACGCTCATCACCATAAGGTCCTTGCCCGAGCTGAGTACATCTAGCGAGTACTGTTCAACGGCCAGCTGGGATGCCGCCTCGATGACCAAGTCCACGGTCTCGTCTGCATAGATCTCCGAGGCGCTTTTCGCTATCTTTGGCTTCAAGCGTAGTTTCCTCACCAACGCTTCAGACTTCTTGGGCTTCAGGTCATATACCCAGCCTAGCTTTGCATCGCCGGCCCGTCCCTCACCAACCGCCTTGGCCAAGACGGTACCTATGGCGCCACAACCTATGAGCGCTATTTTCAAATCAATCCTCTCGTTAATCTCCTGTGCTGGAGTTGTTTAACTTTTTTGTTTACAGCTACCATCAGTTCTTGCTATCCAGGCATTTTGGAAGAAAAAATAGTGGTGGGGCCGCCGGAATTTGAATCCGGGTCACCAGCACCCCATTCCAGCGCTCACGCGAAGCTGGGAGGCTAGACCAAGCTACCCCACGGCCCCCGGAGAAAACCTTGTTTCATCTACATAAAAACAGGACACTCGAAATCAAGATTTAATGGCGTTCAGTATCTGTTTGTGGATCTCATGTGGCGGCTTGATGGTGTTAACTAAATATACCTCCGTCGCCTCAAAAAGTCGCTTGAAAAAATCTTTCCTCAGCCGCAGCTTTCGTTCGTCTCGCACCAACTGATGAGGATTGCAAAAATCATTGGACAAGAGATAATCCAGCGCCTCCTCCGGGCTAAGCTTTCTAGCGACTGTTGGGTCCTCTCTATCCCTCTTGAGCATGATGATTTTTCTTAGAGTCATCATGGGGATCACCCCGCCGCTGCCCACTATCCATCTCACATTGACGATCGCCCTTCCCCTCCGGTCGAAATGGGCCTTTTCCATGAGCCCTTCATATTCCTTCCATATCTTCCCCACATCTGCCTCGACGTAGCAGTTCTTCTCGGAGCCAAACGCTAAGGGGCCCTGTTCATACATCCTCACGAAATACCAATCGTCCGTTACGAGCCTGGCCCTCTTCAATCTCAGCAAACCCCACGAGTGGGTTGTCTTTCCCGTCCCAGAAGGTGCTATGATGGAGACGCCCACTCCGTCCACATCTATCGCCGCGCCGTGGACCGAGTATATCTCGTGTTCGTCCTCGAGGACATCGCTGGCCACGGACAGCGTGATGCTCTTTATCCACCCATAGTAGTCGACATTGGTAAGAAACGCCGTGTTCGTGTAAGGGTCGTACTTCACATCCAGCGGGCTACCTTCCTCCCTCAATACCACTACACGGCCGTGCGAGCGGATGTTCTCATCCATGGTGTAAAAGTTGTCTTCCCAGCGGTCTTTCACTTCCTCCAGCTCGGTCAGGAGCTTTATGCAGCAGCCGTAGATGTTCGCCTTCTTGGTGTAGAGATACCGCTTTATGTTGAGGTCGAATAGCCTTGTTTTCTCCTCAGGTGTGATTAACTTGGTCTCATATCTCAAGGAACTCACCAAGATTACACTATTTTGGTCTGATATATCCCCACTTCGCGAGGGCCCTCCGAAGTTCCCTTTTGGTCTTGGCATGCTCACCAAGCGGGACTTTCCCTAATGCGGCATCGATTGCCTGACGGACCGCAGCTGCCCCTGCTCGTCCTCCATCTGGGTGCCCCCACACGCCTCCACCCACCTGGATGATGATGTTGCGCCCAAGCATCTCGATGATCTCAGGAATCAACCCAGGGTGTAACCCGCCTGAAGTCACGGGGAAGACGGGCTTCACGCCGCCCCAATCTTGTGGAAGGATGTGCTTACCGCCTTTAACATTCCGGCTCGTTATCCCACCCTGCAATGCCAGCACCTCTTCCTCGGGAGTTTCGAGCTTTCCAATCACTGTGCCCACGTGTAGCTGATCTACCCCAACCAACCGCGCGACCTTCGCAACTACCAACATCGACATTCCATGTTCGGGCTTGCGAGTAAACGCGGCGTGGAACGCGCGATGGGCGTGAATTGCCAACCCGAGCTCCTTGCACTCGTCGCGCAGCGTCTGAACCCCCGCCCATCCTGCTGTTAGAATATCAACCATCACGTACTCTCCTCCGAGCTTTGCGACCAGACGCGCGCGGCGGAGCATCTCATGGGTTTCGGCGGTCACGTTGATCAGGTAGCTCTTTCGCTCGCCCGTCTCGCGCTCGGCCCGGTCGCGCATTTTAAAAGACAACCTAGCCCTCCGCTCGAACTGGTTGAACTTTTGTCCCGAGAGGTTTTCGTCGTCCTTGAGTAGGTCGATTCCACCCACCCACGCCTCGTACCCGGCCCGCGCGTGTTCCTCGCTTGACATCCCGACTTTGGGTTTGGGGACGGTGGCGGTGAGCGGTCGTTCTTTTACCTTGAAAATTTTTCTGATGCCATTGAGCCCGAATTGAGGCCCCTTGAACGACTGGATGAGCCTGGGCGGCCATCGTACATCTTCGAGCCTGAGGTTGTGCACAGCTTTCATCCCGAAGATGTTCCCTGCAATCGAGCTGAGGATTTGCGGGATGTTTCCGCCTTCGAAGAGCTCGGGCGGATATGCGACCTTGACCCAGCGTCCCTTTATCTCGTACGCCTTTGCCATGAGCCTTCGCTTATCCAAAGTCATGGTTGTGAGGGTCGTCCACGTCCCGATCGAACTCTCGGACGCAACTCGGCCCACTGCCTCATGCATGCCGATTCCAGAAGCTGGCTCGACCCTGAACAGTGCGACCAGGTCTTTGCTCGATGGACTATAATCTAGGTCGACGAAATCGAGGTACCATTCGGCAGGCATGCAATCAAACTAGGTTCCATCTTTGATATCAAAAAGATGCAGGTCAAAATTATTTTCCGAACTTAGCTATCTCGTCCATCATGTCGACGCTGGTGAGTATGGCAGCTCTGCAACAGTAGCGTGTTATCCCAATGTCATCGAGCACCCGTCTTGGTTCCTCGCCCTTCTTGACACGCTCGTCGAATTCCTCGTACTTATCCGCAAGCAACTTGCCGCACGAAAAACATCTTATCGGTCTCGTGTTTACCACCTTACCTGTAGCTCTTTTGTACTTTTGCACGTGCGCCAGGACCACCGGGTTTCTTCGACTCCTTGAAGCGCACGTCGCTCTTTATCAATGTCCAGTCGTACTGCTTAAAAATCTCCCGCACCTTCGGGTCCCCCGACCACTTGATGAGCCCCCGAGCAATCGCCGTGCGCGCAGCGTCTGCCTGACCCATATATCCTCCACCCGTCACGTCAACCTTTATATCAACACGCTTTGCAAGCTCCGGTACCATGCTTAGGGGTTCAAGAATTTTCAGTCGCGCGAGCTCGGGCTCATAGGTTTCGAGTGCACGACGGTTGATGAACATGCGCCCATGCCCGTCCTTCACAGTCGCACGTGCGAGTGCGGCCTTCCTCCTCCCAGTTGCAAGCACCACCTTCATCAGAACCTTGCCCCCAAGTGTTTGCTGAGTTCTCCGACTCTAATAAAGCGTCGCGTCCCCAACCGCTCCAAGCTAGCGTCTGGGATCGACATCAGCTCTTTGCCGGAGAGTTCCTTGGGCACCCCGATATGGACGCGCAGACGACGGAATGCTTTTCTCCCGCGAGGCTTGTCGAACGGAAGCATCCCCCTGACCGCCGTGCGCACAAGCTCCTCTGGGCGTTTGAGGTGGAAAGGCCCCTTGCGCGGGTTGGTGAGATTTCGTGTTTCCAGCCATGCGTCATATGCGTCAAAGGTGGCATCCTGCCTGCCGGATACTACGACCTGCTCGGCGTTGACTATAGCGACCTGCTCGCCCTCCAACAACCGTTTGGCGGCGAAGCTCGCGAGCCTACCCAAAACCAAGTCCTTTCCGTCGATGATCATATTCTCACTCCATCAACCTTACACCTTTACCGCTCGGGTTCTGCTCGACCAACTGTTGTATTGTCAGCACCTTGCCGCCAGCGGCTACTATTTTTCGTCTTGCGGGGCCGGAGAACTTGAATGCTGCGACGGATATAGGGTGACTTAGTCTGCCTGCAGCCAAAACCTTTCCAGACACCACGATTGTATTTCCCTCAGCCGTGTAGCGGTTGAGCTGGCTGAGGTTGACCCCCGCTCGAGCTCTGCGGGGCCCATCGAGACGCTCCGCTAGGTCCAGCCAGATTCGCGCCTTCTGTTTCTTGCCGTGCTCGCGAAGCTGACGGACCAGTCGCCTCAACACGGGATTTGATGGTCCTGTTGGCCTTGGCACCCAATCACCCAAACTTGACACATTTCTGCACGCTTTATCAAATAAAGCATGTGGTGCGGGGGAGGGGATTCGAACCCCCGAACTCCTTCGAGACCAGATTTCTCATGATCAACATCTTGAGTCTGGCGCCGTTGACCTGGCTTGGCTACCCCCGCAGTCGAAAATTTAGTGCCGAAGCTATTAATCATTTGTACTGAGTAAAAGGAAAAGGGAACGAGATGAGTGAATTCGAGCCCCGCCGCGCATTCGAACACGTAGACAAACTCGCATATGAAATAGGACCCCGACTAGCAGGGACGCAAGGCGACCGAATGGCATCGGAATACATCCAGAAGCAGTTCGGGAGCTATGGGCTAAAGCCGAAGGTGCAGGAGTTCAAGTTCGTGAACCGCTCAGCCAAGCTGAAGATCACCGCGTGTCTATTCACCGCGGCTTTTGTCACGTCGCTGTTTCTTCCACCTGAGTTCTCCCTTTTAACATGGGGTGCCGCGGTAATCATCTGGCGCTTGCTAGAAAAGCTGATGCCCAAGCGCGCGAGCCATAACATAATTGCGGTTCGGAAAGTCGAGAAGCCCCAAAAGAGGGTAGCGGTGACTGCCCACTACGACTCCGCTCCCTGTATGGTGAGCCATAGGTTGCACATCTTTCTGAAGTTCACGTTCATACCCGTTCTCTCCTTAATTTCGATTGTATTGGTCCTACATGCGCTAAGATTTGTCCCAGCTTGGCCAGTGGTGTGGGTGATACTGGCGCTGCTCTTTCTACCCATCTGTGTGGGCATGTTCATCTCGGCCAGCAGCCGACGAATCTCTCCCGGAGCCAATGATAACGCTTCCGGGGTGGCTGTCATGCTCGAGGCGGCCCGAGTGCTCGCCGAATCCCCACCGGCAGACACGGAGCTGAGGTTCATCGCATTCGGGGCAGAGGAACAAGGACTGGTCGGGGCGCGCAATCTCCTGAAAGAGAAGTTTTTACCGCCGGATACTCTCGTGCTGAACCTGGACATGGTCGGTGCTGGCTCCCAAGCGTACATCACTGAGGGCAACGGTATTTTGAGAAAAACAAGGACCTTTGCACGGGTCAACCAAGCACTTGCAGATTCCATCCAGCGCGCCGGGCTCAAGCCGAAGCTCTTGTGGGCCCCACTCGCAGGGCACGACCACATCCCCCTCGTGCGGGAGAAGATACAGGCCACAACCTTTTCGATCGACAACCCAGTAACAGACAAGCTGGGCAAGCGAATCGCGAAACTGTTCGGGCTGCCAAACGCAAGGGTTCGAGGCTACCGCCATATCCACACATCCAATGACATCCCCGACCACTTGGAGTTAGCGAACATCGAGCGTGCGGGGTTTGTAGTGCTCGATTTTATCAAAACGATTTAAGTAACTGGCTTGGGCGCGAAAATCGTGGAATTGTAGTTCACTATTTTAACACATTGTCGCTAATCAGGCTTGGTGAAATAACTGATAGAGCTCATAACGATAGCGGCGCTGCTCGCAGGCTTCTACGTTGCGTGGAATATCGGCGCAAATGACTCCGCCAATTGTGTGGGGACAGCGATCGGCGGGCGCATTTTATCCTATCGCGGGGCGGTCGT
>JAUWXQ010000038.1 GCA_030616305.1 Hadesarchaea archaeon | reverse complement strand
ACAAAGGGAAGGTCACCATCAAGCCGGATGTCGACCTCGAACCGTTTTTGAAGCATGTGGATGTGGTAAAGCTTGGTAGGGACGAGGTGAGCGCCGTTAAGAAAGAGCCCAAACAACTCTTAAAAGAACTCTGCGAGATGGGGCCTAAAATCGCCATTCTTACCCAGGGAGAGGAGCCGGCGCTGGTATTGTCAAATGGAGAATTTCACGAGGTCAAAAGTTTAGAAGTGGAAGCTAGAGATGCTACAGGAGCAGGTGACGTGTTCGGAGGAGCTTTTCTGGCGAGATATCTGGATACTCATGACGTGATCGGGTCTGCTAGATTCGCCTCCGTCGCCGCTGGGTTAAAGATAAGATATAAAGGGCCCACAGGGTTCCCGTCAGAGGGCGAAGTTATTGCCTCCATCCCGAAGTAATCCTAAAGAACAGTTGGCCCGTTCAAACCCCGTGCCGCTAGGGCTGATGGGATTTGGGATGACCACTGTGTTGCTCAGTATATACAACGTTGGGGCGATCCCTTTGAGCGGAATGATATTAGCGATGGGGATCTTCTACGGTGGATTGGCGCAGATAATAGCAGGCGTGTTTGAGTTCAAAAAAGGAAACACGTTTACAACTGTGGCATTTTGCTCGTATGGTTTGTTCTGGCTGTCACTGGTGGCGCTGCTGCTGTTTCCAACGTTGGGTTCGGAATGGGCGGTGGACTCGACATCGATGGGGGTCTACTTCGTGATGTGGGGGATATTTACCACATACATGTTTGTGGGGACCCTAAAGCTGAAAAGAGGACTACAAGTGGTGTTCCTCAGCTTGGCCGTCCTTTTCTTTCTTTTAGCCACGGCCGAATTTACCGGGATTAGCGTGATAAAAACCATCGCGGGTGTTGAGGGTATCTTTTGCGGGGCTAGCGCGATATACGTTGCGTGTGCGGAAGTATTGAACGAGATGTACAAAAAAACCGTGCTTCCTCTTTAAAAGTTCAGTAAGTCTTCGCTATCAAAACTGAGGTCTTAGCAGGCTTTAAGCAGACGGGACAGACTCCTTTCATTCGTTTATCGTTTAGCTCCTCACCCAAAACACTCCCCCTTGTCTTTTCCTCAAACGCCTTTCCGCACGCCTCCTTCCCACACCACGGTGCACGGACGATACCTGCCCGCGCGTCCATCACTTTTTTTATCTCCCCCAGGTCCTTCAGGTCCCGTATACTGTTCAAAAAGGATTTCCAAGCGCGGGCACGCATCTCTTTATTTATTTGCTTGAGGATTTTCCTAACTTCCCGGTTTACGACTTTGAGCGAGATGGTGAAGCGTTCACCGGTATCACGCCTTACCACCGTCACTTGTTCCTGCTTCACGTCTTTAGGGCCTATCTCCAATCGAAGAGGAACCCCGTGCCGCTCCCATTCATAGAACTTTCGACCCGGACGAAGGTCCCGCTCGTCCAAGTGAACTCTGAAGCCTGCAGCCTTCAGTTCCCCAGCTATTCTTTTTGCCACCTTTTCAGCGCTCTTCTCTTCACCTTTGAATGGAATTGGAACGATCACGATTTGAACTGGTGCCACTCTAGGAGGAAAACATGGGCCTAAGTCGTCACCATGAACCATCACAGCCGCAGCTATCACCCGCTCAGATATCCCATAGCAGGTCTGGTACACATATTCGTGGGCACCGCCCTCTTTCTCGTACTCGAGCCCGTAAACCTTCGCGAAGTTCTGCCCTAGGTTGTGAATGGTTCCCACCTGCAGGGCCCTACCGTCCGGAGCTAGGGTATCAAAAGCTATTGAATACTCAGCCCCGGCAAACGTGTCCCAAGATGGGCGTTTGGTGATCACGTAGGGGACCCCAAGTTCGTCGAAGAATTTTTTGTAGGTTTCCACGGCCGCCCTGACCTGAGCCTTAGCATCTTCCGAAGTTGCGTGAGCGGTGTGGGCTTCTTTGAAAGTCGTGACCTCGCGCAGCCTTATCAGGGGCTTCGTCATCTTCGTCTCGTACCTGAAGATGTTGACGATTTGATAGATTTTGAGTGGGAGGTCTGCGTGGGAGCGAATCCAAAGGGCGAACATCGGGTAAATTGAGGTCTCACTCGTGGGGCGAAGGGCCAGCCTGACATCCAACTTATCCTTTCCCCCGTGGGTCACCCAATAGACTTGTCCCTCGAACCCGCGGATGTGCTCGGCCTCCTTCTTGAACAGGTTTTCCGGAATCAAAAGGGGGAACAGCACCTCCTCATGCCCGGTTTCCTCTAAGAGTTCACGCATGATGGCGAGTACACGGTTGCGCAGCTTCAGGCCGTAGGGAAGCCAGACATAAAGGCCTTTTACAGGGTAGCGAGTTTCCATTATCTTTGCGTTCCATAAGGCCTCATCGAACCACTCGCTGAAGTTGTTTTTCCAACGCTCGTGCTTCATTCGTGCGCCCATATGAATCACTTCGGTACGGACTAAGCGTTTGTACAATTTTAAATCAATCGGTAGCGAGTGTTTCTCTGGTAATCGTGTGGTGAAATTTAGCGTAAGCGCGCTCAAACGTTTGATAACCGCACCCCTTCGGATGAGTAGAAAGCAGGCACTTATCCTGATTGTTTTGTTGGTGATATTCGCTGGTGCGCTTTACCTGCGACTTTCGGTGACTCTCGGCTACGGGCTCCCCCTCGGCAGGGATGGGCCCTATCATTTCTTCCACGTTGGGCACCTGCTCGAACACTGGCCTGCCCTGCATGCAGGCGTGGGTGCGACCCATCAGCTTTTTTTCCACTTCGCGGCGGCGGTACATATGGTACTTTCACCATTCGGCACCTCGCTCATAAACTCGTTCAACATCGCCACCGCGCTGGCCTCGGGGCTCGTCGCCCTGACGACTTTCCTGATGATGAGGAGGCTGACGAAGAACAGCACAACGGCCTTGGTGGCTGCATTTTTCGCCGCTTTCATCCCGGCCAGCTTCCGGATGATGGGTGAGCTTCAAAAGAACGCGTTTGGCGTGGCTCTGGCCCCTTTGTCTGTGCTCTTCCTCTGGCGTGGGCTCGAGAGCGGGAGGAAGCTGGATTTCATCATCGCCGGAATCGCGCTTGGGGTGGTTGGACTAACACACGAGTTGGCCTTCGGCACCCTGCTTATCGCGTACGTCTGTTACCTCGCGTTCTTGCTCGCCCACCGCAGGCGCATACCCTGGCGTGAGCTCAAAGCCGCAGTTATCGTCGCGATACCCGCCGCCATCATCTGCGGGTACTTTTACGCCGGGAGCCTCGAGACGATAGGGGGCATGACGGGCGAGGGGAAAGCGGCAGCTCTGATGGTTCAAGGGGAACAGCCGATGGGGTCGTCGGTATACAACTTTTATGATGAATACATCGGGCAGCTGTTGTTGGTGCTTGCGGCTGTCGGCGTGGGGGTTGCAGCGTATCGTAGAAAGTCCACCGATTTCTTCCTGCTGGCGTGGGGCATGAGCGCATTAATCATGGCGCAGCCTTGGGTCATTTTTGGCCATCAATGGCGGTTCGTCATAATGATGGCTACACCTGTGGTGCTACTCGCGGCGGTCGGTCTCGTTGAAGGGGTTGGGGCACTGCTTTGGAGGGCCAGGAAACATCTTCAAACATTGCTGGGTAAAGGCCGTTCCGAAGCCCGCAAGTGGGTCACGATGGCTGGGCGCGTTGTTCTTCTGTGTTTACTCTTGTTCGTCGTGGTTCAGCAAGTGCGCGATTCCAATACCTACGCTTGGACCGGCGAGCAACTTCAGCCGTCGATAACGATGGAGGAATACAACGCCCTGCAGGAATTCCATCAGCAGGTCGGCGATGCCTACGCTTTCGGAAGCGGTGAGCGGTTTATTTACTGGCTAGACGCTGTCGGGCTGAAGGGGAGCATTCAGGGAGGGGCGACGATAACACAACTTTCGTACGCGCTAGGGGGTCCCGGGGAACAGGCAGATACCATGTGGTTAGCTACCGAATGGTACGAAGGACAACAACAGGTTGGGGAGAACATTTACGCTCTTGCGAGTACGGAGCAGCCCGGGAGCACACAAGTATTGGAAAATGAGCAGTTGTTTACGCTCATCTTCAGCCAATCGAGCCTGCGCGCATATGCGTTGAACGAGAATTTTAGCCCGCCTGAAAACTATCCTTCCCCCGGCCCCAAAGAAGGCGATTTCGCTTTAGATGCAGAGCAGCCACCTCCTGATAATCAGCAACCACCGCATATGGAATCTCCGGGAGAGGCGCCGCTCGTGCTCAAAATCTTGCTCGCACCAGTGTACTTGTTGCCGGGTGCGGCGAGGTTTGTAGTTGGGGTTCCCCTCACCGTCCTGCTGTGGGTGTTCCCGCTGTGCTTGGTGTGGAAAGCGATTCGAAGAACGACATCCAGCGAGAAACTCGAGAAGCTGAGGAAGGGCATCATCGTTGGAGGGGTTGTTGTGCTAGCGCTTGCCGTCGTCTCGATCGTTGGGGGTTTTGAAATGCCGATGGGACCGGGACCAGAGCCTGGGCCGGGACCAGGTGAAGAATTCCTCCCTCCTGGTTTTGAGTTCGTTGAGGGCGACAAAGATAGTTGGGTTCTGAAGTCGGCGGAAATAGGGGGAGAAGTGCTGAGCCCTTCATGGTTTAGATTTGATTACCTGAGCGAGGGGCCATCCCTAAGGTGTGGGCAGTTCGGGAGCTTAGAGAACGCTAGAAATGGCATCGGTTCATTGGGTGAAGCAGTTGTAGCTTACACTGATGGAGCACCGGGCGGTTATACGTTTGTCTTTGGTGAGGGCGCAGCTTCGGTTAACATAAATCTCTCTCTTTCAAATTGCCCACCAACGGGCCACGCTATCTACAAATACGAGAAAGCACAGATGCCGTGAGTGATTTATACTCCTCCCTTGTTACCAAGATCATATCCTCCCAACGCGCCCCTCCGACTTTTGGGATGTAGATGCCTGGTTCGACGGTGAGGACCATCCCTTTGGATAAAATGTCATTGGATGTGGGCGCTAAACTGGGGAGCTCGTGGACATCGAGGCCGACGCCGTGTCCGGAGCCGTGTGGAAAAAACTGGGCGTAACCAGCTCGCGCGATTGTCATTCGAGCCGCCGCGTCCATCACTTTTGCTTTCGCACCTGCTCTGACATTCGCGAGCGCTGCCTGCTGCGCGCGCTTTACGACTTGGAGTAGCTTGATTTGTTTGCGGGTGGGCGCGAGCGCGAAGGTGCGGGTCATATCAGAGACGTAGCCGTTGAAGGTGGCGCCCAAGTCCACAACCACGAGCTCGCCCCGCTTCAGTTTCTTTCGCGTTGCGGTCGCGTGGGGAAGCCAGGAGTTCCTACCAGAGGCGACGATCATCGGGAACGGGGTGCCTTCCGAGCCTGCTCTGCGCATCTCGTACTCCGTTTCGGCAGCTAGCTCTAGTTCGCTTCGACCCGCAGTGATTAATTCAGCAGCACAGCCCATGCCTCGCGTTGCTATCTTTGCCGACCTCCGCAGCAGGGCCACCTCCTCCCTCGATTTTATCTTTCGTAGCTCGAGTACGAGTTCGGGCAGCTCGCGATAGCTTGCCGTGTGGGCGCCCCGCAGCTTCCGCATGAGTTCCCTCCTTCCGCCATCGTAACCCACCGCTCGAGCACCGAGTTCCCGTAGACAGTCAGCGACGAGTTGCCACGGCTCACGGAAGTACACCCGCTCCCCCTGGCGCAACGGTGCCCTCCAGCTTGAGAACGCACGGATGTCGCGGACCCAGCTCTCTCGTTTCGCTTGGTCGAACTCCAGCCTACTACAGATGAGTATGGGGGCACCATCGACGGGGACGATTACAACTTTTCCCGCCGCCGCGCCGGTCAAGTAGCGGGTGTTGCGGATGGCTAGAAAAGCGTTAAGGCCACGCTTGTCAAGTTCTTGCTTCAATCTTTGAATTCGCTCCCTCATGCTCAACCTGCTCAAGCTTTAGGTCGCCTAGTAAAAATGTCCTCCGATGGTCGCGCGCAAGCTCGAGCTGAAGCGGCGGTACGACGAGACCGCGGGTTTCTATGACAGACGTTACGGGGGGATTCAGCGCACCAAGTATCAAATGGTCACGAAAAATCTGCCCAGCGGAAGGAAGCGCATCCTCGACCTCGGTTGCGGCACGGGCATGTTTCTGGAGGAACTTTCAAGTCGTGCCGAGTTTGTTGTGGGTGTTGATGCCTCACCAGAAATGTTGAAGGTTGCGAAGGGTCGCGCGAGGGAGGTGGCGCTGGTGCGGGCTGACGCGGATGCCCTCCCCTTTGTTGACGGAAGCTTCGATGCGGTCGTGTCGGTCACCCTGCTTCAGAACATGCCGGATCCAGCGGCGACTGTTGGGGCGGTAGCAAGAGTTCTAAGGTCGGGCGGAGTTGCCGTCCTGACCGTCCTGAAGCGTAAGTGTTCACAAGGGGAACTTGAAAAGTGGGTGAAACAGGCAGGCATGGAGCTGGTCGGTTCAGGAGAGATAGAGGGAAGCGAGGACATCTTCTGCGTGGCTAGGCTATAACCGAAGTTTTTATCCTCCAGTTTGAACTTTATTGATGGGAGGAGTTGAAAATAATGGTCGATAAAGAGAGGAAAAATCTCCCTAAAGCGAAGCGAATCGTGGTTAAAGTCGGCACTAGGGTTCTCGCTAACGGAAGATCTAGGCTTGACCCCACTAAGGTCGGGAAGCTCGTCGAAGAGACAGTGAAATTGCGCACTCGCGGGAAGAAGATAATAATAGTTTCGTCAGGTGCCATAGGTGCCGGAGTGGGACACCTTAACTTGAGATCACGGCCGAAGGAAATGCCTTCCCTCCAAGCAGTCGCAGCCGTCGGGCAGGGCATTCTGATGCAGGTGTACTCAAAGTATTTCGGGGATTACGAGCAGCCAGTGGCCCAGATGCTGCTTACAGGGGAAGACTTTACGGACTCCAAGCGATATCATAATTTCAAGAACACCCTCGCAGCGCTGTTGAAATTGGGAGTGATACCAATAGTGAACGAAAACGATAGCGTGGAGGTCGAGGAGATAAGGGTCGGCGATAATGACACTCTCTCAGCGCACGTGGCCGTAGGGTCGGGCGCAGACCTTCTCGTAATACTCTCAGATGTTGGAGGGCTTTACAGAGGCTATTATGGAAAGAAGAAGCGAGGAGAGCTAATTCGAACTGTTGAACGTGTTACCCCAGAAGTGGAGAAACTTGCAAATAGCAGTTTCCGCGGCTTCGGCGGCATGCTTACGAAGATCAGAGCCGCCAAGATGGCAACGAGGGCAGGAATACCAGTGGTGATAGCCAACGGTAACCAGAAAAATGTGCTCGAACGGGTGTCGGCAGGGGAGGAAATAGGCACGATCTTTCTGCCAGAGAGGCGAAAAAAATGAGCGAGGTTATCTCAAAAGCGATGGAGGCGCGCAGGGCATCTCTCAAGCTCGCGAACATTTCAACCAAAGCAAAAAATACAGCGCTCCTAAAAATCGTGTCGGCCATCTCTAAAAACAAAAAAGCGTTGTTGAGGGCAAATGCCGAGGATGTTGAGGATGCTGAGCGTCTCTTAGCGCAGGGGAAACTCTCAAAGGCGTTCGTCCAGAGGCTCAAGCTCAGCGATCACAAGCTGCGCGACATCGCCGAGATGGTGCGAAGCGTCGCGAGGCTTGAGGATCCAGTGGGCCGAACACTTTACTCCATGAAGCTCGACCGCGGCTTGGAGTTGTATAAAGTTTCGTGCCCAATCGGTGTAATTGGAGCGATATTTGAGGCAAGGCCTGACGTGCTGCCCCAGCTATCGGCCCTTTGCCTCAAGTCGGGAAATGCGGTTATCCTGAAAGGAGGCAAGGAAGCGAAGCATTCGAACGAGGCGTTTTTCGAACTTATCCGCAGCACCACCGAGCGAGCGGGAATCCCACGCGGGTGGATTCAACTCATCGAAGCAAGGCGAGAGGTACGAGAGCTGCTCAAGCTTGGCGAATATATCGACCTGCTTGTCCCACGTGGAAGCAAGGATTTCGTGAAGTACATCCAATCTAACACAAGCATCCCGGTTCTCGGCCATGCTGAGGGTGTGTGTCATATCTACGTCGATGCCGGCGCTGACTTGAGGCAGGCATTGAGTATATGCTACGACGCCAAGGTCCAGTATCCTGCCGTGTGCAATGCAGTTGAAACGTTGCTGGTACATCGTGCAGTAGCCAAGCGCTTTCTCCCGCGCCTAGCCAAGCGATATGGGGAAGCCCGGGTCGAGATTCGAGGATGTGAACGAACGAAGAAAATCCTGCACGATATTAGAAGGGCGACGGAAAAGGACTGGCGGACGGAGTACCTCGACTTAGTTATTTCAATCAAACTAGTGGGCAGCGTCGATGAAGCAATCGACCACATTAATACTTACGGGTCGAAACACACCGATGCGATAATCACCAAAAATAGAAAAACCGCGCTCAAATTCCTGACCGGAGTAGACTCCTCAAGCGTGATGCTCAACGCTTCCACACGGTTCAGCGATGGGTATCGGTACGGCTTGGGAGCAGAGGTCGGGATAGCAACAGGAAAAATCCATGCACGGGGACCAGTAGGGCTGGAGGGATTGACTACTTCAAAATATTATCTGTTGGGCAGTGGTCAAGTTGTCGCCACATATCTTGGCCTAACAGCGAAACCATTCACCCATCGTCCACTTAAAAGACGATGGGACGATATTGCCCGGAACCGGTAAAACTTGAGTGAAGTGTTCTCGTGAAGTTCAAGAAAGTCGTTGTCGGCGGGACTTTCGATTACCTGCACGATGGGCATGTTGCAATCTTGACAAAGGCATTCGAGCTTGGAGAGCGAGTCCACATAGGAATTTGTTCCGATGAGATGCAGCTCCTGCTCCGGAAGGACTCCGCGGGCATTCAGCTGCTCGATGTGCGAAGGCCAGCGTTGGAGAAGTTGCTGCGCTCGCGAGGGTGGTTTGAACGGACAGAGGTCAAAGTGATTTCGGATGCATTTGGGTCAGCGGTGGAGGATGCCGAACTCGAAGTGATCGTAGTCAGCCCCGCGACGAGGAAGCGTGCAGAAGAACTCAACGAACTTCGAAGCTCGCGAGGGTTGAAGCCGCTTGAGATCGTCGAGATACCGTTTGTGCTCGCTGAGGATGGAAAACCTATCTCGTCAATAAAAATTCGCTATGGAGAAATTGACGCCCACGGAAAGCTATTGAAACATCCTCGGGTGACCTAAGAGACAATAGTTTAAATTGCGTAAATCTTGTTTAACTCAAGGTGAACCAATGCATCCTTCGCACGATATTCGCGGCACAAAGGGGAATGAACTCGAAGGGCGAAAAATAGTGCTTTGCATAACCGGTAGCGTGGCAGCCGTCAAGTGCCCTGAGCTTGCTCGGGAGCTCATGCGTCATGGTGCGGATGTGCGAGTATGCATGACCACTCACGCGACGGAACTGATAACGCCTCAGCTCATGCACTGGGCGACTGGCAACGAAGTCGTGGCCGAGCTAACGGGCAGGATTGAACACGTTGAGCTGGCGCAGTGGGCCGACTTAGTGTTAGTAGCCCCTGCGACCGCGAACACGTTGGGAAAGATGGCGTGCGCGATTGACGACACACCCGTGACTTCGGTGGTCTCCGTATCCCTCGGACTGAAGAAGCCTGTCGTCGTGGTCCCGGCGATGCACGGGTCGATGTACGAACACAAGCTGCTTCAGAAAAATTTAGTGAAGCTCCGTTCAGCAGGTGTGCATGTGGTCGAGCCCCTATTTGAGGAGGGGAAAGCGAAGCTGGCGGATATCGGGGATATCGTACAGCGGGTTATCGAGGTTTTGGGCCCTCGAGACATGGAGGACATGCGAGCGCTCGTGACCGCGGGCCCGACGGTCGAGCCGATTGATCCCATCAAGTTGATAACTAATCGGAGCTCGGGCAAGATGGGCATAGCAGTGGCCCGAGCCGCGGCCTTGAGGGGTGCAGAGGTGACACTGGTATACGGCCCAGGGACGGAGACACCCCCCTCCAACGTAAAAGTCGTGCGAGTCCAGACTACCGGAGAGATGTGTGAGGTTTTTGAACGTGAACTGAAGTTCTCTCCAGACATTATTGTTTCTACCGCGGCGGCGCAGGATTTCGCGGTCGAACAGCCAGCCAAACAAAAGCTGAGGCACTCAGAGCCCCCGACGCTCAAGCTAGTCCCAGCTCCAAGGGTGCTCGACAATGCACGGAAGCTGGTGCCTAAAGCCTTCATCGTTGGGTTCAAG
>JAUWXQ010000030.1 GCA_030616305.1 Hadesarchaea archaeon | reverse complement strand
GGTCGAAGTCGGCACCGGAAGGTGGCGTCATCGAAACGCTCACGGTCTGGCCCGAGCTGACGCTCACCTTGTAATAATCGTAATCATCCGTCGAGTCGAGATAACCAGTGCCCGAGCCTGCGGAAATCGTGGTAGCAGTATCTATACTATCGCCAGCATCCGTACCCGTGCCCATATCGTTCTGGGTTGTTCCCTCTCCTTCGAACCCTCCACCCATGATGCCGCTCCAAGTGCCTTCCTCAGCTCCAGCCAGCCCTTCGAATTCTGTCTTCGGCCCATGCGCAAGTATAAAGAATGTGTAGCTTTCATACCCTGGAATGTCCCCATAATCCACTGTTACAATCACTGCCGCATCGCTCCCTTTTTCATATGCAAGAATACCACATGTGAAAGAATATCCCTCTACCGAGAAGTCCATCGTGTCATCGTAGAGATTAGTCCACCCGAGACCTGACATTTGCGTCCTGTACCAGCTAAGAATGGAACTAGAACTTTCAACAACATAATAAGCTGTAATCGTAATTCCTGGGGGGAACTCCTCGTAACCAGGGAGACCCGTAAGCTCATATCCGAAGGCCCCTGGGTATTCAGGTAAGCCGCCTGGGCCTGTGCCTCCGACTACCCCAACCTGTACCAAACTAAACAGAATAGCAAAACAGACGACTAATGATAAGCCAGTTCGACTCACACCAAGCCCCCAGCTGTATTTAATTATGATTTAGGAGCTTGTTTAACCTTCTTCTAGGACAAACTAGGGGTTTCGTCCTAGTTGGAAAAAACGCACCAAAAGACAGAAATGCCATCTTCTGGACTAATTAAACGGTGAAGCGATGCAGAGAAAGCAGCGGGAGAAACTAATCGAACTAGACACCATCTTCGAGGAGCTCCGGAAGGACGCGAGAGCAGTTGCAGAGGACTTGGCGGTCGGCATCGACGCTACGAAGACGGTGGGGATATTCTCCATTTTGATAGGAGTCTTGGCGGCGGTCATGATCTACCCCACAACTCGAATCGAACCTTGGGGAACTTGGATCGGCCTGATATTCGCAGCATTTGCGGGCGGCATGATCGTGCTCGGAGCATTCACCCTGCGGAGCTACAAGGCCTTGCAAAGAAAGTACTCGAAACTCCTGAAGCTGAAAGCATCTTTGCGCTGACGCGGTGGTGCGCAAAACAGAGCCACGGCCCGGGGGCAAGAAGATGGTGGAGCGATAGGTGAAAAGGATGGAGCCTGAAGAAAAGCCAGTCATGGCTGGAATATGGCCCACCATCGGCCGGTTTCTGAGAATTTTCGACGAGATCGACCGTAAAGGTGGCAAGATACTGAAGTGGGACCTCATCAAAATGGTTGGAAGCGAGGCTGCGTTCAATAGATTAATCACCAAAATACTGATCAAAAACAAACTCCTACAGGCAGCCAAGGAGGGTCGTCGTACCTATTACTCAAAAACAGAGGACGGACAGCTCTTCCACAGAACCCTCAGAAACAACTACCTTTTGAAAACGTGGGCTCGCATAGGAATCAAGAAAATCCGGCGCTGGCCATTCGAACAAGCCCCACCCGAAGGATGAATAAGTAAAAAATGGTGGGGCCGCCGAGATTTGAACTCGGATTTGCGGGTCTCTTCGCACAGCTCCAATGGGTCATCATCCTTTCGTCAGTAGACCCACAACGGCCACTGGAGCCCGCCGTGTTAGCCAAGCTGCACTACGGCCCCACCTGCATTCAGTTTTATCCTGTAGCTTAAAAATTCTCACGGCAAAAGCACTATGATGGTAATATGAAAATAATCGGCATCGATCTTGCTGGACACCAAACGAACCCAAGTGGTTTCGCCCTGCTCTCTGGTCGCACGTTCAAGACGCGACTAGTCCACTCAGACAAAGAAATTATCAACCTCTGTATGCAGGAGCAGCCGGCCTTAGTTGCCATAGACGCCCCCCTAAGTTTACCTGTACGGGGGAACTTGAGAAACGCCGACGCCTCACTCATAAAGCGTGGGCTGCGCGTGTTCCCTCCCACTTTCGCTGGTATGCGATCGCTCACTGAGCGTGGGATACACCTAGCCAAAAAGCTCCGCGCAAGAAAAATTCGAGTTATAGAGATCCACCCAAGAACTTCTGGAATAATACTTTTCAAGACTCCGAATCGGGAGCAGTGGGTCACAAAACTTAGGAGAAAAGAATTTCGCTTCGAGGGGGGCAAACGCCAACATGAAATAGATGCTTCCCTCGCTGCGTTCACGGGGGCTCTCCATCTTCAAGGAAAAACAGAAGAAATCGGCAACGCTAAGGAAGGAACGATCGTCATCCCTTTGCGGCGAGCTGCCTTGCACGCACCACGTTCTTAGAAAGACTTGAGATACCGACTCCCACTGTGCGGGCAACTTTCTGGAGGGTGACTTTCTCGCTTGCTAAATCTGCCGAGACGTAAAGCGCCACCGCAGCCGAAAAAAGCGGTGATTTGGGTTGAGTAAATTTTCTGGGGAGTGTTTTATGGAATTTGTGGGCTCGCTCAACCGCCGTTCTGGAGAGCCCAAGCTGCGGCGCAAACCGGTCGATATAGTTATCAGTCGAGATGCGCGGTAATTTTAACTTCAGCTGCTGGGTAAGCAATTTGACGAGCTTACGAAAATTTCGTGCTACCCTGCGCTTTTTAATTCCAAAACGTGCAACAAGTGCCCTAGATATCTCATTCTCCGTGCGGGGGAGACCTCTCGCCCTACACGTGATGAACACAAGTGCTGCCAGAACGTGATGAAGACTCCTGCCAGCCGTTATCCGTTTGGCCCTTGCCCGCCGGTAACTTACACTTACCTCGGCCTTTATCCCCTTCGGGAGTGCCAAAGCTTCGCAGAGTTTGTCCAGCTCCACAAGCGCCTCACGTAAACTCCGGTCTTCCCAGCTGCTCACACGTGAACGCTGTTGCAACACGCGCAACCGCCGCAAGCAAGCACGCTGACTTGGAGAAACATTTCTGGGCACGCTGAACTTGCTCCCTAACCCGAGATCGTGCTGCGTCACGTCTATGCCAGCGGTGACATCTGCCCTTTCCAGCTCCTCACCTGGTCTCCTCCGCCACTCGGGCTCTAGCTCGAACAAACGATCCAAAATTACAAACCCGCAGCGCGTACATACACTCTCTCCTCTGACACGATCATACAGGACCGCGGAACTGCTGCACGAGGGGCAGTGCATCGGAAAGACCTCGCAGCGCGTCACTTCGGCGTGAGCGCCTTCACAACTTCTCGTCCGAAAACCCGCGCTATCTCGTCATTCTTCAGCAAGACACCGAGTGAGCCCTTTAGGTTGAAACCGGTGAAAACATCGATGAACGCGCGTTGGAGCCTAGGCTTGCCTTTCAGTACATGAAGGATTGCATTCATCTTTCGGTCTTGAGAAACGCCCAGCGAGGAGTGTAGAAGTTTCCCCACCTTGAACTCAAACCCAAATTCGGCCCTCCAAATTCGCTCATACTCTGAGAGCCGCTCCTTCGAAACATTGCCTTCAGTGACCGCGTCCACCGCCACTTTGCCAGCAAGTTCCCCACAACGTAGCGCATAGCGTAGCCCCTGGCCCGACAGTGGGTAGATTTGGCCAGCCGCACCTCCCACGGCGATTATTCCGTCTGCGCAGGTTTGGTTTAATGGGCCCCCTAACGGCAATTGACTTCTGAAGGCCGCCACCGGCACTGCGCCCGCCAGCCTTGGCGGAGCCTGCTTCCCTATGAACTCATCGAGGGCGGTATCTGGATGGATGCGCACTCCCTGAATCCCTGCCATCGCGAAACCCTTCCCCAGCGGATAAATCCAAGCGTACCCTCCAGGGGCGAAGTAAGAAGTGAAGATAAACTCCGCGCTTTTCTCGTCCTTCACATTTACCATAAGATACTCGTTGCTGGACGCCAACCGTTCGTGCTGCCAATCTCTCCCCATGACTTTTCTAAGGAGTAGGCTCGACCATTCTCCTCCTGCCCCTGTCGCATCCACAATCACCTCGCCCTCAATCCGGTCTGACCAGCCCCCTACCTCGGTGAGGATTCCATGAACCATGCCATTACTCATCAAAAGTTCCTTGACCGGGGCGCTCAGCCAAAGTTCGGCGCCACTCGCTGCTGCCTCTGCCGCCAATAGTTTGTCGAACTGACGCCTGTCCACTATCGCTCCAAAGTCGCCGCGCGTGATCAACTCTTTGTGCGGAGAATGCAGCTTTACTTCTCTCAACTTAAGAACTACCGCACGCCTCAGCTTGGGTGTTATTAAATCGTTCGGCACCCAACTTGCAGATTGGGTCTGACCTCCTATTTGGGCCTGCAACTCGAGCAGCAGAACTTTGCCGCCTTCGGACGCTGCTGCCCTTGCTGCTGCCAACCCAGCTGGGCCACCACCCGCCACAACTACGTCGTATTTTTCAGCCATCCTTCCCCTCCTCCTTTGGACGGTTGTGCTTTATAACCGAGAAAAAAATTCACCGCATAGTATTTTAGATTGGAACATTAGGGTTCAAATGATTCACATGCGCCTTATCGCTCTCGCCTCAGGCAAGGGAGGTGTTGGACGGACCACCATCGCCGCAAACCTTGGCATCGCCCTCTCCAAACTTGGGAAATCGACTATAATCATTGACGCAAGTCTGACGAGCCCAGACCTCGCGCTTCTCTTCAAGCTTGAAAAATCTGTATATACGATAAACGATGCCCTCGCTGGGGAAGCCTCGCTGTCGGAGATCCTCTATACTGGACCAAGTGGAGTCAAGATCGCCCCGGCCGCTGTGACCCTGGAGCAAATCAGGAGAGCCCGCCCGGAGCGCATGCCGGAACTCTTGCGTACAGTGCCGGAAAAGACCGACTTCGTAATTATAGATGCTCCCAGCGGTCTGAGGAGGGAAACTATTGCAGCCCTCCGTGCCGCGCGAGAGGTTCTGCTCGTGACAACCCCTGACATGGTTTCCGTTTCCGACTGCATGAAAACCCGCCTCATCGCCGAGTTCCTGGGTCTAACTCCAATTGGCATGGTATTGAACCGTGTACGAGGGGAGGAGTTTGAAATCGAAAGTAATGAAATTAAAACAATCCTAAATGTTCCCGTGCTAGCTGAGATTCCAGAAGATGAAGGCGTGAAACTAGCCTTGAATCAAGGAGTGCCGTTGCTAGTGCTAGATGCAAAATCCCCAGCAGCAAAAGCGATTATGGGTCTCGCGAGAAGATTAATTGGGGGGAGGGGTAAGGTTTCTAAGGCCGCGGCCTGATTCATTTGAGGTGACGTATTCTTCTTCGAACTTAAATTACCATTTTGTTCTCATGCGGCGGCTCCTTTTTATAATACTGCGCAAAGTTTAGCATGGTGTTCGGGTTGCGACGCTTCAAACGCCGCAAAAAAGAACGAAAAGGAAGCGAGAAAGAAAGAGAACGCGAGCGAAAACATCTGAAACGCCTGCTTGAAAAACGCCTCCAAGAAGAGCAGATTTTTGAAGAGGGCTAACCTCTCGCTCGGGTGGAATTGTGAAACATACCGTGCCAGGCTTAGGTTCGTAGATATGGGGTTCATGAAATTCATAGCTGATGGGATGCTCGGCAAGCTCGCGCGCTGGCTTCGCCTCGCTGGCCATGATGTTACTTACATCGGAGACCTGCAGGTTCCGCCAGAGAAGCAAGACGATGCTCTGCTTGAACGTGCTAAACTTGAGAGGAGAGAACTCCTGACCTGTGATCTTGTCCTGCATCGCCGGGCGAAGAAGTCCGGGATAAGGAGTATTTTTATCAAGGCTAGCGATGTCGTTTCACAACTGGTTGAAGTATCAAAGCGGGGCGGGCGAAAGGTAAAGATTACTCCCGAGAACTCTAGATGCCCGATGTGCAACGGGCGGTTGAAATCCGCGAGCAAGAAAGAAATAGAGGGACTTGTGCCGGAAACGGTCCTGAAAGCGCAGCGAGAATTCTGGCGATGTGTGAAATGTGGAAAAACGTATTGGCATGGAAAACACTGGAAGACCATAATTGAGATGGCCTCCCGTTATAACAGATTGATGAAGTGACCGGTATGCTCTCCACTGAGGAAGGAAGGCTGCTAGTGAAGACCGCCAGACAAGCGATTGAAACTTATATTAAAAAAGGTAAGTCAACGCCCGCGCCTAAAGTCCCTCCAAAATTGAAGGAACCTTACGGTGTCTTCGTAACCCTCACCAAACACGATGAACTTCGAGGGTGTATAGGCCACCCAATGCCGACGATGCCCCTCATCGATGCTGTGATCGACTCCGCTGTGAGTTCCGCCGCCCGAGATCCGCGCTTTTCCCCTGTGGAGCCGGACGAGCTTTCTGAGATTGAAGTGGAGGTGAGCGTGCTGTCGAAACCAGAGCCATTGAAAGCCAAAAATCCGAGCGATTACCCAAGTCTCATCGTCATTGGTAGAGATGGTTTAATCGTGGAACGTGGAGGGTACGCGGGGCTGCTCCTGCCTCAAGTGCCGGTCGAGTGGGGGTGGGACGCTGAAGAGTTTCTGTCTCACGCTTGCATGAAGGCTGGGCTGACGCTGGACGCTTGGCTAGACAAAAATACGCGTGTACAAAAGTTTTCCGCGCAGGTTTTCAGGGAGAAAAAACCGGGTGGCGAGATCGGGGAGCGCAAATTGGTCGAGAAGAACACGTAACTCTTTTGTGAATTAAACTTACGGAAAAACTGATCCAGCTAAAATTTAAAATCTGGCGCCGGGGCAGGGATTTGAACCCTGACAGCCCAAAGGGCCAACAGCTCTCGAGGCTGCCGCATTACCTGACTCTGCCTTCGGGCTCCCTCAACTGAGAGAGTACCCCGGCATTACCAATCCCCGGCATTTAAAAAGTGGCGTTATAATCCTAATAAAGTTGACACAATTTTTGCCAAATGAAATTCTTCTTTAAAACCGCCATTATAGAAAGTCCGCAAGACTGAGCTGCCGGCGTGCGTCACTCTCGAACGTTGACTTGATATCATACTTAGTGAGGTCCAAGCGTTGTTTGGTGTAATCGCTCGCTTTATACTCCTCCGCCACCCGCATCGCGATCTGCAGATACTTCTCGACGCCCCCTCTTGTGACTGTGAGAACTAGCTTTCCGCCACAACGTGCACACGCCCCACTCAACGGAACTCGGCGGTAGATTGAGTTGCAAGTCACGCACCTGAAACTCTGTGTGGCGAATGTACGGAGGTTCCCCTTAAGGTCTGGGATGAAGTGGTGTTCTATGACCAGCTCAGCGACATCCCGCTCGTCAACAGCCCTTATCTTCCGGGCCAGCCCAAGCTGCGCCGATACCTTCTCCTCCATCGTTTCTAGTATCTTGTACTTACTCGAGTGGGGGCCGGCCGCGATGTCGCTAGTGTTGATGGAAAACTTCAACCCTTCGTACTGCGCCTCGGTCCCAAGCCTACGCTCGACCGTCTCCATCAGCTTTGCCACCTCAACTGGGTTAACATAGCGCTGCGTCGCCTCGTAGAACTCGATTGGATACTTTGTCATCACATCCATGTTGTGCGCCTCCTTGTCGATCTCCGTTGGGTTTATGCGGGTGCTGAAGATGAGCGGTGCATCCATTGTTCCCCCACGCTTGGATGGCAGGAAGCGCTTGCTGAAGTTCATCAAGGCGTCAAGCAGTAACATTATGCAATCTTCGTCGCCGTCGCAGTCCCTCCTTTTTGCTGCATGGAAGAACGGGTGTGCATAACCTACGCTGGCATCGGTGAACCCGATTATGCGTCCAGCAATCCCGACTGATGTGTGCGGGGCTAGACCCATCACTATGTGACCCACAAGGTCTGAGGGGGAGCTGGCGTTATAATAAGGAAGCAGGCCGTAGAGCTTCTGAAGCAGCTCGTCCACGAACTTGGATGCGCGAAAAAGGTATTCGGCACCAGTATTGGAAACCAGTATATCTTGTACCCTCAGCTCAACTGTCTGGTCATCCCTCTCTAGTGGGGCCCCGACAATATCTTTGGAGTAGCCGAGTTCATGCAGACGCTCAACCGGGGTACCTATCTCTCGCGGCCTGAAGTGAGTGAGAGGAACATCCGTGGCGTCGAACCTTATCGTTCCGTCCTTGAACACGTAGACGCCGTGTTTCGCGCGCAGAATCCCTTTCTCAATAGGTTCTGGAATCTTGTACCTGCTCGTCATGCCCTTGACTCCCTTAACCAACTCCGGCCGTGCCTCCTGAAGCCGATTCAACGCGGCCTCAAAAATCGATTTCAGGTCGAGCCCGCGCTTGCTGAAATACTCCACGCGGACGTGACATACAGGACATCTCTCATTCGCCACTGGACGCCCACACCTGGGACAAGCCTTCACGAACTCTGCAACCAACCCGCATTTCTGGCATTTCCTCGTGAAGCCAATCGACCCGCATTTCGGACACTCGAGCCTCGCTACCTCGACATAAGTTTCACCTCCCTTCTCCGCTGCTTTCACCACACTGCGCGTCATCCCGCCACGCATACCAACGGGGAAAAGCACATGGACTGGGGGCCTCATCTGTCGCGGATTTGCTTTCTCCGGCCTGCCCATCCTACACCCGATACGCGTTGGGGCCTTTTTCCTCACCGGGAACCCAGCCAGCGTTTGAATTATCTCCATGACCTCTTTGTCGGGGCTCGAACGCAGTGTCTCTTCCAGCCTCTTCCTCGTCAAATGCTGTCCCTCGAGCAATCCCAGACATCTGCAGAGCGGGAGGGCGTAATCTTCTATGATCACCCACTCGTTCTCAACCCCATGCGGCACCTCAAGCACCTCCAACACTCTTTTTGGGGTTTGGTTCAACGCGAGCCGGAGCTTTTTGAGTTCGCCGTTGTCGAACTCTGGTTCTCCCCCGGCCAGCCAATTGCCGAGCTCCCCAAGTTCCTCTACGTTGACATCGTGGTAGGGATAAGTGTACGCCGGGTGGAGAGGTACCTCCAGCTCCTCGGAAATCTTTATCGCCAAGGTAGGGGATGGTCTCGGATAAGGTGGTGAGAGGTAAGGTCCTAGATTCAACTCAAATTTTTTATCTGCTAACGCGCGCTCGACCTCTTGAGCCCACCACTCCTCTGAATAGCCAGCGGGCATCAGCGGGTGATTGTTCTCAAGAAATTCTCCGAAGCCGATGAGGACATCTCCCACAAACAATATCTCGTCGACCCTATCCCTGAATTCTAACGCCTCCTCCGCCGAGTTGACCTGGACTACTGACCCATCCTTGAGTTTGACGATTGGTCCATCAATTGAGTCAACCGGCACCACAGCTGCGCCCTTTCCTGGTCGCTCGGTCTTTACCTGGGTGCCCACCGCCAAGAAATCGTCACATATTACCATAGTCGCGGGGTGCACGCCGATCGCTGCTATCCCTGTGTTTCTAGCCCGCCCGTAGCGAAGCCTGAACCCTCCCTCGCGACCACGATGTCCCTTGGTCCCTGGGTGAGAGAAAACAGGTCTCCCGGCGATTACCTCGCTAAGATAAAGTTCTCCCTTAGGAAAATCGCGTCTAGCCTCATCAGCCGCCGGTGCCTTCGAAATCAGTTCGGAGAGCCAACCCCAACCATCGACATTGAGCTTGTTCACATACTTCATTATCTTTGGGGCTTTCTGCATCACTCCTTCAATCAGCGCCAAGACCGCCCCGCCTCTGACGAGATTGTGGCCTATACGTTCGAGGTCTCGGAACGCAGTGACCGCGATGTCCCTCTCGGTGGGCTCGCCAGTTATTTCCACCGGAAGGTTCTGCACCGCGAATCGGATGTCATCTTGAGACGGCGCATATTGCTCGTGAGCGATGCTCGTGCGGTAAATCTCGACTTCCTCGACGAATCGCTCGACCTCATTTTTGTCTGGTTTGTATGGGCTCAAGTATAATCTTCGCCGTACGAAATCCCCTGCTAGCACGGCGAGGGCTGCTGCAGTCCCCCCAGCGGCCCTGATGGGGCTCGCGAAGTAAAGTGCGAGGTAAGGGCTTCCATCGAAATTTTTCCTTATCTCCACGTGAGTTATCCCTTCGATGGGCGCTATCACTATTCCCTCGGTCAACACCGCCAGCGCTGTTCGAATAGCCTGTTCCGCAGCGGCCTGTTCGCTGAACTTGCCGAATTTTCCATCGACGATCATCTCGACTAATTTCAGCGCCAGCTCCTCTCGAGGCATCTTCTTATCGAGTGCCCGTATCACCTCGGCGACGCCTCGCGGCCCAACAAGTTTCTCGACTCTCGCAGCGAGATCCCCAGCCCGTGGAATCTCTGGCTTAAGTTCGGGGTCATGACCCAAGGCACGGGCTTTTTCGGCTATCTCATAAATTTCGTTTATTTTCCGCTCTAACCCGATGAAATATGCATCCATCTCTTGATTCGCGACTGTCAATTTACCACTTCCACTATACTTTTGAAGACGAAATCTGGAGCCATCTCAGTATCCTCGACCTTTTGAACTTCCTTTTTCGTGCACGCGCCGCTAAGCACAAGTATAGTCCTGAGGCCGGTCATCTTGCCAGCCCTTACGTCTGTGTCGATTCGATCCCCAATTATCGCGGTTTCACGTGGTCTCGCACTGAGTAACCTGAGCGCGATCTTTAGAATGTTGGGAGAGGGCTTGCCGATTACCAAACTTGGCTCTTTGCCCGCACAGCCCGCAAGTGCCCCCACCATGGCCCCAGCACCTGGGGAGAGCCCCACCTCGGTTGGATATGTAGTGTCGGCATTCGTCGCGATGAACTCCGCCCCAGCTAAAAGAGCGCGCAACCCGCCAGCAATCTTGCTATAATTTATCTTTCGGTCGAGCCCCGCCACAACGTGGGTCGCTTCCTCTGCCTCTCCCTGTGAAACGAGTTTGAGACCTACCTGCTTTAGCTCGGACCGCAACCCATTTTCACCTATCACATAAATTTTCGCACGAGGACATCGCTTTCGAAGGTACATTGCAGTAGCGTATCCTGAGGTTACTATTTCTGACTCACGCACTGAAATTCCCATTTTCGCCAATTTTCTAACGTACTCTGTACGGGTGCTCGCGGAATTGTTTGTAGAAAAAATTAGCTTCTTGCCCCTGCCCCGAAACCACTTGACCGCCCTCGACGCTCCTTCTATCGGTCTATCTCCAGTGTAAAGAACGCCATCCATATCCAGGATGATGGCAGATATACCATCAAGAGCCGCGAGGGATTTACGCAAGATGTATCACCTTGGTCTGGTGTGTTTGGAGATCCACAACTGGGACGATACCAGGTGTTGGCTTCACTCCCAACTGCTGCATGAAACGCGTCATTTCTTGAAAAGTCCCAGAATTAACCACTGAAACGTCGCGATAACGCGTGCAGCCCTGGACATGAACATGGCCGCAGTGAAAAACATCCGGCGCCTCCTCTATTACCAAGTAGTCCTGCTGTTCGGGAGATATCGCGGTACGGCCACCGTATATCGGAGCAAGGTGCCGCTTCTGCAGGAGTTTAATCATGAGTGGTGTTGGGTCTTGACGATTAAGGCCAGGCATGGTCGCGATAATGTCATCGAAGCTCCTGCCATGGTACACAATAAAATTGACCCCGTGAAGTGAAACCCAAGCTGGATTCCCAACCATTACTGTGTTTAAATCATACAGCCCCACAGCTAAATCCCTAGAAATTGCTGGCTGGGGTTCAGCGGGGCGTACCGCATCATGGTTGCCAGGTGCTATGATGATGGTGATGTGCTCCGGGATTTGAGCTAGGAGCTTGGCTGCCATCTCATATTGTTTGAAAATATCATCCACCAAGAGTTCCTCCTCTTGCTGCGGGTACACCCCAATTCCATCAACAACGTCACCAGCGAGCACGATGTACTTAACCTTGCTCGCAAGCTCCTGTTGATCTGAGCTGTCCGCCCCCCCGCGCAGCCATTTGACGAACTTCGAAAACAAGTCCTCCACAAACATCTCGCTCCCCACGTGCAAATCAGATATCAAGGCGGCGCAAACTGGCTCATCTGCCCGGCGCAGCTCATGTTTCACCGGCAAATCAGGCCATATTATGTCTCTCACGAAAATCCGTGGAGCCCTATCGCCACTGCGCAAAGATCCCACCACTCCAATCACCTCATCTGTGACTACCTCCGCTGCCTTCTGTGTGAGATCCCTCCTGCCCTTGAAGACAAACGCGGATGTCCTGCCAGTGGGATCCTCCAAATCTATTATCACGTTTCCGGCCGAGGACTCGCGCTTCTGTGATACAATCCCGATTACCTTAACCTGCTCTCTGTCGCCGATCTTGCTCAAGCTTCCCATCGGGACTGCGTCTTGCAGCTCAACCCGGTTTCGAAGGATACGGCTCAGCCGCTCAAACCTGTCCTTGAAGAGCCCTACGAAATCTTTCAACTCTCCCTCACTGTAGCTTCGTCCAGTTATGTCCTTCAG